>NZ_SOGK01000096.1:0-42980 GCF_004564305.1 Cryobacterium sp. TMT3-29-2 | reverse complement strand
AGGGCCTCCTGGAAATCGAGTGAGTGTGGTTACCCACTTCGATACCGGAGGTCCTCGCCCATTTAACTCAAGCCACGCCGTTCACAACCTCCTTGGGAGTTACAGCTAGGCATCGGCCTGCCGCCGTCACCACGAAGGCCCCCGTCACTCAAATCGATGATCTGAGTGACGGGGGCCTTCGTTTGTGCCGGACCCGGCGGAAAAGTAGCGCTTACAGCTGGCCGTAGACGTCCATCAGGTTCGGGTCGTTCAGCAGCGTCGGGTCGGTGGCCAGAACCGCGGCGGTGAACGCGATGAACACCACCACGGACAGCACCGCGCCGATCAGCGGCGCGTAGAACGCACGCTTGCCCCGGACCAGTAACAGGATTGCCCCGGCCGCCGCGGCCAACCAGACCAGGGACACGCCGACGATTCCGGCCGCGACCAGCCCGGTCACGGAGGGATCGGGCTCATACGCGGCAAGGTTCAGCTGGGCGTGGAGCAACTGGATGGACTCGGTCATCATCGTCAGCATGCTGACCGCGAAGAACGTGGAGAGGAGCCCCAGGACAAGCAGGCTCAGAGTCACCGGCCGGTCCCAGGCCGGTGCGGTTCCGGCCGGGCGCGCGGCCTTCTCCGAGGCCGCGGACGGTGCCGGAACAGACGGCGCGGCGAGCGTGCGCTCATCCGGGGTGGGAGTCCAACTCCAACCCTCGGGCGCAAGCTCGCCGTACTGCGGACGCGGCCGGGAATCCTCCGGAGGGGTTCCCGAAGGAGTCGACGAAGAATTCTCGGCCATCGTCATCCGCTGCTAGCTGTTCGAGTGGCCGGCGGAGCCGAGCTGGCGGGTGGCGTCGGCGACGCGAGCGGCCATGGCCGTCTCGGCAACCTTGCCCCAGGCGCGCGGGTCGTAGACCTTCTTGTTGCCGACTTCGCCGTCCACCTTGAGCACGCTGTCGTAGTTGCTGAGCATGTAGCCGGCGACGGCGCGGGTGAACGCGTACTGGGTGTCGGTGTCGATGTTCATCTTGACGACACCGTTCGCGACGGCCTCGGCGATCTCGGCGTCGGTCGAGCCCGACCCACCGTGGAAGACCAGGTCAAGCGGCTTCGGGCCGGTTCCCAGCTTGGCGGCGACGCCGTCCTGGATCTCCTTGAGGAGCTCCGGGCGCAGCTTGACGTTGCCGGGCTTGTAGACGCCGTGCACATTGCCGAAGGTGAGGGCAGCCATGTATCGGCCGTTCTCGCCCATGCCAAGGGAGTCGATCATCGAGAGGGCGTCGTCGAGAGTCGTGTACAGGTTCTCGTTGATGTCGCCCTCGACGCCGTCTTCTTCGCCGCCGACGGCGCCGATCTCGACCTCGAGGATGGCGTTGATCGCCTGGGTGCGCTTCAGGATGTCCTTGGCGATTTCCAGGTTCTCGGCCAGCGGGATGGCGGAGCCGTCCCACATGTGCGACTGGAAGATCGGGTTGCGGCCGGCCTTCACCTCTTCTTCGGAGGCGGAGATGAGCGGAAGGACGAAGTCCTCGAGCGCGCCCTTGGGGCAGTGGTCCGTGTGGAGTGCAACGGTAATGGGGTAATTGTCGGCGACGGACTGCACGAAGCGCGCCATCGCGAGCGCACCGGATGCGCGGTTCTTGACCGTGTGGCCGGCGAAGTAGTCTGCGCCACCGGTGGTGACCTGGATGATGCCGTCGGAGCCGGCTTCGGTCAGGCCCTGAAGGACGGCATTAATGCTCTGAGAGGACGAAACGTTGAACGCCGGGTAGGCGAACCCCTTCGTCTTGGCCTTGGTGAGCATCTCGGCATACTGGTCTGGGGTTGCGATGGGCATTGTTGAGTCTCCTCGATTGAACCGTTTCGGTCCTCTCATCCTACCGAGGTGGCTCTCGGCACGTGCCAGCGCACGCGACCACCTCCTCGATGAGGAGCGGGCGCTAGGCTGAAGGAGGCAGTACCGAAACCGGTGCCGGCCCAAAGATGGGCCTTGCCACTGCAGCACTCTTCGTCCGGGAAGGACCATCTGTGAACAGCCCCGAAGTCGCCCCCAATTTCACTCACCCCGACCGCAACCTCGCGATGGAATTGGTGCGGGCCACCGAAGCCGCAGCGATTCGCGCGGTTCCGTTCATCGGTCGCGGCGACAAGAACGCTGCAGACAAGGCCGCCGTCGACGCCATGCGCGTCTTCCTCGGTACCGTTAACTTCGACGGACTCATCGTCATCGGCGAGGGTGAGAAAGACGAAGCCCCCATGCTCTTCAACGGTGAACGCGTCGGCAACGGCACCGGACCGGCCTGCGACATCGCGGTCGACCCGATCGACGGCACGAGCCTCACGGCCGCCGGTCGCCAGAACGCCCTCTCCGTGATCGCGGTCTCTTCCCGGGGCACCATGCTCGACGCGTCATCCGTGTTCTACATGGACAAGATCGTCACGGGCGGGGCCGGCCGCGGAGTCGTCAGCCTTGACGCGCCGATCGGTGACAATATCCGCGAGCTCTCCCGCGCCACCGGCAAGCCGGTCGGCGAAATGATCATCGCGGTGCTTGACCGTCCCCGTCACGCCGAGCTGATCGACGCCATCCGCAGCGCCGGAGCCGGCACCCGGCTGATGAGCGACGGCGACGTCGCCGGCGGCATCAATGCGGCTCGCTGGGAAACGCGCATCGACATGTGCGTCGGCAAGGGTGGCAGCCCCGAGGGCATCACCACGGCCTGCGCGCTCAAGGCCATCGGCGGCTACATGCAGGGGCGCCTCGCCCCGAAGGACGAGGCCGAGCGCGCGGGCGCCATCGCGGCCGGCCTGGACGTCGACAAGCTGCTTGAGCTCGACGACATGGTCAGCGGCGACAACACTTTCTTCGTCGCCACCGGCGTGACGGATGGCGGACTCGTCGACGGCGTGCGCCGCCAGGGCCCGATCATCCGCACCGAGAGCATCGTGCTGCGCGCGAAGTCCGGCACCACGCGTCGCGTGATCGGCGAACACCTCGCCTCGAAGTGGCTCTAACCCGTCGGCTCTAGTCGCTTGACACTCGGGCCTGCGCGGCCCGTAAACTTCGTGCGGGTCCTCACCGAGTGTCGCTCGAAACGCTGAGAATCGCCGTTCGTACGGCGATTCTCAGCGTTAAAGGCGACTCTCGGCATCGGTTAATCGGTCAGGCAGCGACGCGGCTTCGCGGGCTGCGGTTTCCAGTGCGGCGGTCTCCAGTGCCGCGGTCTCCAGTGCCGACACGAACTCCCAGGCGGCCAGTTCCCGCGGGGCGTCTTCGACGCCGACCAGCGGAGCGAGCACCTTCGACTCGTCGAGAGCGTTGAGCTTGCGCGCGGTGGGCAACACCTGGCGTTCCATCGAACCGACGAAGCCGTTGTAGTCCTTCACCGTGCGCTCGATCGACCGCCCCAGTTTCTCGATGTGCGTGGCCGTGGTGGCCAGGCGCCCGTAGAGTTCCCGGCTGAGGTCGAACAGGACCTTGGCGTCATGCGTGAGCACGTCTTGCTGCCAGGTGAAGGCCACCGTCTTGAGCACCGACCACAAGGTCACCGGGGAGGCCAGGGCCACCCGCTTGGAGAACGCGAACTCCATGATCGAGGGGTCGGCCTCCAGCGCAGAGGACACCAGAGACTCGCTCGGGATGAAGGCGATCACAATCTCCGGGGACGCCTCCAGGCCCTGCCAGTAGGCCTTGCCGCCGAGCGTGGTGATGTGGTCGCGCACGGCCTTGACGTGCGCCTTCAGGTAGGTGGCCCGCTGGGCGCCCAACTCTCCGGTGGCGGTGACCGGGATCTGGCTGGCTTCCAGGAACGCCGTGAACGGCACCTTCGCGTCGACGGCGATGTTCTTGCCGCCGGGCAGGTGCACGACCATGTCGGGCCGGCCGGCGCCGGCATCGGAGGTGATGCTCGACTGCACGTCGAAATCGACCCGCTCGATGAGGCCGGCGGCCTCGACCACGCTGCGAAGCTGGGTCTCGCCCCAAACACCGCGCGTGTTGTTGGCGCGCAGGGCCGACGCAAGCGACTCGGCGGTGCTCCGCAGACGTTCCTCCGATTCGGTCGCCGACCGCAGCTGCTGGCTCAGCTGGCCGTGTTGCAGGCTGCGCTGGGCCTCCAGCTCGGCGACTTTCTGCTGCATGTCCTGCAGGCTCTCCTTGACCGGGGCGAGGGCCTGCAGCACCTTGCTCTCCTGCTTCTGCTGTTCGGTGCGCGCCTCCTGGTCGTCGCGCTGTCGATCGCTCAGCTCACGGTACTGCCGTCCCGCATCGACGACCTGATCGCGCAGGGCGTCGACGGTGGCCTGCACCGAGGCCAGCTCTTGGCGCAGGATGGACTGGATGCCGGCCTCCCGGGCGCGCACCTCGGCCAGCACCACCTGGTGGCGGGCCTCGGTCACGAGCGGGTCGTCGGCGCCGGACACCCCCTTCCTGCGACGCTC
Organism: Cryobacterium sp. TMT3-29-2; assembly: GCF_004564305.1. NCBI lineage: Bacteria > Bacillati > Actinomycetota > Actinomycetes > Micrococcales > Microbacteriaceae > Cryobacterium > Cryobacterium sp. TMT3-29-2. The sequence continues at coordinate 38,558 of NZ_SOGK01000096.1, read as the reverse complement.
CGCGGCACGCGCCGTAAAGACCACCGTGAGCAGGGTGCCGAGCAGGGCGCCGACGACAAGGCCGAGAAGAAGACTGAACCAGGAATCCATGGTTCCACTCTGTCAGTGGCGACCGACATCGCCCGAGGCGGCGCCGGGTCGGGTGCCCGGAGGGTGCCTAGTTGAGTGCCATCGGCCCGTGCGTGGCGGACTTCTCCATCATGGCGACCGGACCGATGGCGCCGATCTTCACACCGGTGATCTGCGCCAGCTCCTCGATGGTGCCGGCCCCGTGCCGATGGGCCGCGTGGATCATGATGGCCGCACAGGCCTCCGCGTCGGCCAGGGCGTCGTGATGGGCAAAACCCTCGAACCCGGCGGCCATCGCGGCCACCGGGAGCCGGTAGGAGTCGAGGTGGTAGGTGCGGCGGGCCACCTGCAGGCTGCAGACGTAGGTGAAGTCGGGCACGACGAGCCCGGCGACCGTGGAGGACGTCTTGATGACACCCAGGTCGAACCCGGCGTTATGGGCCACAAGGTGGTCGTCGCCGGCGAAGGCGACAAGGTCGGGAAGCTGCTCGGACCAGGTGGCCGCACCCGCGACATCCGTCGGCCGGATGCCGTGGATCTTGATGTTCCAGGCCAGGAACATGTCGTGCCCGACGGCCGGCTTGATGAACCAGGCGACCTTGTCGACCACCTTGCCGTCTCGAACCTTCACCAGCCCCACCGAGCACGCCGAAGCGCTGGAGGAGTTGGCGGTCTCGAAGTCGATGGCGGTGAAGTTGACTGGCACCGCTTCATCCTGTCACGGGCCGCCGACGCCGCGTCCCCGTGGGCCGACCGGACCAGGGCCGACCGCGCCCCTGGTCGCAGGCGGTACGCTTGACTCCCGTGGCTCTTACTATTGCAATCGTCGGACTGCCCAATGTCGGCAAGTCCACCCTCTTCAACGCGTTGACCAAGAACAATGTGCTCGCGGCGAACTATCCGTTCGCCACCATCGAACCCAATGTCGGCATCGTCAACCTGCCGGACTTCCGGCTCGCTGAGCTGGCCACCATCTACGACAGCAAGACCCTGCTGCCGGCCCCGGTGTCCTTCGTCGACATCGCCGGTATCGTGCGCGGCGCCAGCGAGGGGGAGGGGCTCGGCAACAAGTTCCTCGCCAACATCCGTGAGGCCGACGCCATCGCGCAGGTCATCCGCGGGTTCGCCGACCCCGACGTGGTGCACGTCGACGGGGCCGTGAACCCGGCCGGCGACATGGAGACCATCAACACCGAGCTCATCCTCGCCGACCTGCAGACCCTCGAAAAGGCCGTGCTGCGGTTTGAGAAAGAGGTCAAGGGGCGCAAGCTGCCCCCCATCGTGCTCGAGACCGCGCTCAAGGCGCAGGCCATCCTCGACGCCGGCCAGCCCCTATCGTCGGCGACGCTCGACATCGAGCCGATCCAGGAACTCGGGCTGCTCACCGCGAAGCCGTTCATCTACGTCTTCAACGTGGACGAGGCTGTGTTGCAGGATGCCGAGAAGCTCGCCGCCCTGGCCGCGCTGGTGGCCCCGGCCAACGCCGTGTTCCTCGACGCGAAGCTCGAATCTGAGCTCAGCGAACTCGACGCGGAGGACGCCGCCGAGATGCTGGCCTCGACTGGCCAGGCCGAGAGCGGGCTCGACCAGCTCGCCCGCATCGGCTTCGACACCCTCGGCCTGCAGACCTACCTGACGGCCGGCCCGAAAGAGTGCCGTGCGTGGACTATCCACAAGGGCTGGTCCGCCCCGCAGGCGGCCGGTGTGATCCACACCGACTTCCAGAAGGGCTTCATCAAGGCAGAGATCTTCTCCTTCGAAGACCTGATGGAGGCCGGCTCCGTGGCGGAGGCCCGCTCGAGGGGCAAGGCCCGTATTGAGGGCAAGGAGTACATCATGCAGGACGGCGACGTGGTGGAATTCCGCTTCAATAACTAGCCGCCCGTGCTATTGGCGCTCCCGAGGGCCAGTTCGGAGTAGGACGCCGGTTCGGTACCTAGGCTTTGGATCGCCCTTGACTACTCACTGAGTACTCAGGTAAGGTAGCTTCTATGAATGAACGCTCCGATCGCCGCCAGACGCTTTTGATCACGCAGTCCGATGCCGCCCTGCGAGCTGGGGTGAGCCTGGCTACCTGGAGGCGTTGGGAAGAGGACCCGGACGGTGTGAGCGCTAAGACCCGTTCGACGTGCGAACAAGTACTAGAAGACGAATCCAGCCATTCGCAGGCGCTGGCCAAATCCGCAGAGGCATTTGAGCGCTCCTGGTCGAGTTGTCACTATTTGTCTCCGAGACAGGCGTACGCCATCGCGTCCGTGCTCGATCTGTGGGCCGACGGAGAAATTCAAGATTGGCTTCGAGCGCCGACCGAGCCTCTGCATACGATCTCCCCGTTCGCGTCGTTTGACCGCCGTGTCCTATTCCATGTACATGAGAACCGGGCTTGGGTCGAAAGCGTTCGCGAGCGTTGTTATGCAGTCTCTGACGAGATAGAGCGCGGAGTACTTCCATTTGACCGGGAAGGTGCATACATGGATGAGTTGCTAGTCGCCGCCTCGCTCTCGGAGGCAGAAACGATGATGAACGACATGCCCGATCTCTTCCGGCAACTCGAGCCACGAAAGGACTCTGGATCTGAGGACGACCACACGTCAGGCGACGACGCCTGGGGGTCCGTGAGTGATGCGTTCGACGACCGGTGCCGTTGGGATGAGTGGGAAGTCCCTATATTTAGGAATCACCCGTTCCTGCCAGCATTTATTGCTGCGCGGCACCCATTCACTTGGTTCGACGTCGTGCCACCTTCTGGTCGGGGGTAATGCAGCTTCTGCAAGGACAGCTGGAGGTCAAGGCTTCGACGACGACGAGGAGACCAGGCTGGTCGCGCAAGGCATCTTCTCCCAGGTGGGTCGGCTGACCGGCCTATGAAACACCGGATGTTAATGTGCCTGGAGCCGGGCTTTCAGATGTTTATCCGTGACGGAACGTGGTCGAGTTCCGCTTCAACGTCTAGCCCGTTTCGGGCTGCTCCTAGCGCGAGGCTCGTCTCCGCCCAGCGCCGCGATCGCCGAGATCGACAGTTCCGGTCGAGTTCGACAGGCACACCTGGCGAACTCGAGCGCATCCGTCGAAGTCGGCAAATTGATTTTGCGAGCCTCGACGTTCGCGGGCGTTATCCACTTCGGTCGATCCAGCCGCGGGGTCCGCTCTGGCCTTTCGCTCTCACGGAGAGACCGTCCGGCAGAAACCTGGTTTGCGCCGTAGCCGACCGGCTCGAGGACATGCTGGCGGACACGCTCTCGCTTGTTTTCGAAAGTGAGGAGCCCACTCGAGCAGTGTGGTGTGGGCCGGGTTCACCAGCTGTACCGGGCGCCGGATCGACGCGATCTTAGTTGAGGTCTACGAAAGCGGCACGGCAGGGGGATGCTCATCGTGCAACCGTACGAGTCCAAGGGCCTGCTGAAGAAGCGCAACGTCCCGGTGGGAGAGCCGGGCGTGCGTGAGCGAGGGCGTCCGCCGCCGTTCTGCACGGTGCCGCTCGTGGCTTTCGACAGCGGAAGCCCGCTGACATGGAACTCGTCGCACGATGCGCACCGGGCACGAAGACCCACTTTGACTCGGTCACCATGGCGCAGGCGCTTAAAGCGTCGCGAGTTGGCGGCCCAGGGCGCTCGAATCTGGTCCTGACACCGGCGCCGATTGCTGATGTTGAGCGCCCCCTGCTGCTCGAAGCGCGGGCTCTCATGCACCCCAGTTCGGCGAGGGCGTCGTGAGCTGTGTGATGGGCCCGAGTGGGTCGCGAGCGAAGAGCTGGACTGAAAACGTAAGCTCGGATCCCACATAGTCATCGGAGGGTGGGAGCGGCACAAACCCAACGCCGATGTGAAGTTCAGACTGGCCTGCCAACGGGTGCCGGAACGAGGTGTCGGGATATCGCGCCTCGAGGTCTGCTGCACTGTCCCCGACGGCGATTCCGTCGACTGTGCTGATGCGAACGCCGTTCACAGCCTCGGATGACACCCGCACCCACGTATTTGAACTGAATGGTGGCATCCCTCCCGTCAACGGGTCGTTGAGGAGGAAGCCGCCCCATTCGTACCTTGTCGTCGGAGGCACGTCGTTGCGGCCCTCGAAATTGTCCAGGATCGGCGCGCTTCCCAGAGCCTGGGACAGCCCGGCGACCACCTCGCTTGCGGGCTGGAAATAGTCGAACGTGGACAGAGTCTTCCCCGATGCATCGCGGAGCTCGATTGACGTAGCACTGACGAAAATATCCGTTACTGCTTCTGGCGCGGGGGAACGCACCGCTGTAGTAGAGGCCGGCGGCGTTGCCGTCGGACTCAGGGTGCCCCGGACGGGATTCCATGGACCCGCACACCCGGTGAGCAGCAGAACGCTGACAACCAAGACCAGCGCTGTGAGCGCTGTGCCGCACCCACCCGACACACTGCGAAGAGTCATATTTCCCCCAAAGCCATCGGCAGATAACTGCCTTCGGGTAAATCTTGGCACAGGTGTCCGTTGGGGCATCGGGGTCTACCGCCAGAGGAAGTGGGGAAGAAACAACCCAACGACGCAATCAGTGTCGGCTGACACATCGCGGCCGGCGGTTGTCAGGTTTTTCGGCTACGGAACGTGGTCGAGTTCCGCTTCAACGTCTAGCTCGTAGTCCCGGCTGCAACTGTTCCTGTTTCGGACAATTGTGGCCGGCGCACCGGCAGCAGTTGTCCGTTCCGGCAACAACTACCCTGATCTCGTGGGTGAGCACCTCTCTCGTGGACTGCGGGCCCGCATGCGGCAGCAGAGTTTCCGTCTCGCTCAGGTGTGATTTACCTCCTCTTGGCCGGCTGGACGGCCTATTTTCGCGTCATGCACTTCCCGGTCAGCTGGCGCAGTTCCGCTTCAACGTGGAGCCCGCAGTCTCATAGACCCGGGACGACTCTCGCGATAGGCGCAGCAGCCGGCGGGGTTGGGCAGACCCTTTCACGGGGTGTGTGGCGGCTCAGGCGCCTGAATCCACCGAGGGGACATAGAAGTGGGTGATCGGACCGAGTGGATCGTCGGCGATGAGGACCACTGACAATGTGCGGTCTTGTCGGTCTGATGATGGTGTGCAGGGTGGAAGTGAAACATGACCCACGACGATGCGGAGCTGGAGCGGGTCATCCGTGGGCTGGCCAAGCGAAGAGATGTTCCACGAGGAATCGGGATACTGGGCTTCAAGTTCAGCGGCGTTGTCTCCGACGGCGATTCCGTCGACTGTGCCGATGTGGACCCCGTTCACGGTCTCGGCTGACACTGCGAAAGTGGTGTTCGGGCAACGAGGTGCATTCGGGCTATCCCAATCCCGATCCCAATCCTGCACGACAAAATCGCCCCAGGAGTAGGTGATTTTCGGATGCCGCTCGTCGCCCAAGGTATCGAATATTGGCGCGCTGCCCAGGGCCAACGAAAGTGCAGGGACCAACTCGCTGGCGGGCTGGAAATAGTCGAATGTGGACAGGGCATTGCCCGATGCATCCCGCAGCTCGATCGACGTCGCACTGAGGAAGATGTCCGTCACTTCGGCTGGATCGGGCGGCGACACCGATTGAGTTGGTGTCGGTGCCGCCGTGGGCATTGCCGTCGGGCCGGGAGTGCGGGGGATGGGAACTGCTGGACCAGAACAGCCGGTCAGCAGCACCGCGCCAAAAGCGAGGAGCAGGGCTGAGAGGACTGCGCCCACACCAGACACGCCGTGATCGGCCATGGTTTTCCCCCAGAGTCATCGGACGCATAGCGCCCTCGGTACATCGTTACACAGACGATCAGATATTCCTCAGGAGTGGGTTGGTGTTGCCGTCTCAAGGTCACGCTCTTTGGTTCCGGAACGTGGTGGAGTTCCGCTTCAACGTGTAGCTTCGCTTCGCTGTGCCGGGCGCAATTGTCGCCGATTCGGACAATTGTGGCCGGTGCGCGGGGCACAGTTGTCCGTTCCGGCAACAGTCGCCCTGATCTCGTGGGTGAGTTCCTCTACCCGGGCCTCACCCGCCCCAGTTCGGCGAGGGGGAGCGGAACTCGGTGATCGGACCGAGTGGATCGGCGGCGAGGAGCCAGACTGAAAACGTCAGTTCTGACAGGGAATCCATGGGTGGGAGCGGCACGTGACCAACGAAAACGTCAAGTCTGCTGCCTTGTGGGTTTGCGGTGTCTGGGTATCGTGCCGCGATCTCTGCGGCGTCATCTCCAACAGAGATACCGTCGACGGTGCTGATGTGAACACCTTTCACGGTGGACGAGGAAACTTTGACCCAGGTGTTCGGTTCATGTGGTGACGTCCCGCCTGGCACACCGTCCATGAGGACGAAATCGCCCTCTGGACCAGGCGACTTAGGGTCTGCGGGCAGGATATTGCTCCAGATGTACCCGGTTCCCGGAGGCACTTCGCTGCCGCCCTCGTAGCGTTCTGAGATCGGTGCGCTTCCGAAAGCCGTGGACAGGCCGGCAACCAACTCGCTGGCAGGCTGAAAATAATCGAACGTGGACAGAGACGTGCCGGACGCATCTCGAAGTTCGAGCGATGTCGCAGTGATGAGGAGGTCCGTCACAGGGGCCGGAGTTGACGGACGCGCCGCTTCAATAGGGTCCGGCGTTGCCGTTGCTGGCGCCTTCGGCGGCGCCGTTGATGTTGCCGTCGGGCTTTTGCCGCCGAGGACGGGATCCGGCGGTCCGGAACATCCGGTCAGAAACAGACCCGCAACCAGAAACAGTACTGCCAGCGTTTTGCCGAACTTACCTGAGACGTCGTGAACGGTCACACTTCCCCCGATGTCGCCTGGATCTGACTGCTGTCGGGACATCGTTGCACAGATTACGTGGCGGCGGCCCTCGCAGGCGGGGCCATGTCTTTCGGTAACGGAATGTAGTGAAGTTCCGCTTCAACGTGTAGCCGGGTCCCGCCCGCGTAGTTCCTGCCCAAGCCTGCCCCTGTTCGTGTCGGCGCCCAGTGGTTTCAGAGGCGCGTTCGGTGCGCTCGACGCTTTCGGAGCGGGCTCAGGCATCGGGCCCCTGGAGGAAAGGGCAAGGAAATGAAACCGGCGACGCCTGCCGCTCAACCGGACGGGACGCGCAGCACCACGTTGCCTCTCTTGTGGCCGGCCCTGACGTAGCGGTGGGCCCTCGCGGGGGACGGGCATCGAGTTCGACACTCGCGGTCGAGTTCGAGCGGCATGCCTCTCGAACTGGACCGGTGCTGTCGAACCCGGCGCGCAATCCTCTGCGCCGGGACGACAGCTCTCAGCTCGGAGCCGGCAGGGGGAACGTGGCGAGCACCGTGCGGCCGCCCGCCGCCGCGCGGGGCGCCATGTCCACCAGGGCGATCTGGGTGAGGGTGAGCGCCTCACCCTCGTGCACGCGGACGCCGTTCTTGATCGTGATGTGGGCCCGGAAGCCGGGACCCGTGAACGCGGGTTCATCCGGGGAGGACGCGAACGGCCGAACGGCGTCGGCCAGTGCCCGGTGCAGCTCGGTCAGGCCCGGGTTCTCGGCGACGAGCGTCACCGGAACGTCCTCGCGCCGCCCGAACAGCGCGTCGGCGCCCGCGACTGCCGTCCGGGCGGTGCGGCCGACCGCCGTGACCGCGATGACACCGGCGATGACGGATGCCGCAGCATCCGTGTGAAAAGGCGGCAGAACGGTGATGTGCAGCGGCCAGTCCGCCACCGGGAAGCTGTCTCCGGTGCGCAGGGGCGTGAGCGGGAGGACGACGACGAGGCGGGACATGCGCCGATTCTAGGGGAGTCCCGCGGGTGCGCCGCCAGTGACACAATGGGCGCATGATGCTGAACCTCACCGGCGATACCGCCGCCGACGCCCTGCTCAGCGACGACCCCTTCGCGCTCCTCCTCGGGATGCTGCTGGACCAGCAGATCGCGATGGAGACCGCGTTCGCCGGGCCGGCCAAGATCCGCGACCGGATCGGTACGCTCGACCCGGCGACCATCGCCGCCTTCGACGCCGACGCGTTCGTTGAGGTCTTCCGGGCCACGCCGGCCGTGCACCGCTATCCGGGGTCGATGGCCGCGCGCACGCAGACCCTCGCGGGCGTCATCGCCACCGACTGGAGCGGCGCCGCCTCCGCCCTGTGGACGACCGGCTCCCCGGACGGCGCCGAGATCCTGCGGCGCCTGAAAGCGCTCCCGGGGTTCGGCGAGCAGAAGGCGAAGATCTTCCTGGCCCTGCTCGGCAAGCGGCAAGGCCTCACCGCGCCGGGTTGGCGCGAGGCATCCGCTCCCTACGGCGAGGACGGCTCGCTCCGATCCGTCGCCGACATCGTCGACCCCGAATCGTTGGCCCGGGTGCGGGAAACCAAACGCGCGGCGAAGGCCGCGGCGAGATCCGAGAAGGAGTAGCCATGGTGCGTCTGCTGATTCGCACGGCCGTCTTCCTCGGCTCCGCCGCGATCGGCCTGTGGGTGGCGTCGCTGGTACTCGAGGACTTCACCCTCACCTGGCAGGGCTTCGTCGTCACCGTGCTGGTCTTCGCCGCTGCGCAGAGCATCCTGTCGCCCTTCATCATGAAACTGACCGCACGCAACGCGCCGGCATTCCTGGGCGGGGTCGGGCTGGTGTCGACATTCGTGGCGCTACTGATCGCATCCGTCGTCGCCAACGGGCTGGTCATCACCGGCTGGCAGACCTGGATTCTGGCCACCCTGGTGGTGTGGCTGGTCACGGCCCTCGCGACCGTGACCTTGCCGCTGCTGTTCCTTCGTCGGGTGGCCAAGCAGGCCGGTGCTCGCGGATAGCGTGCCGCCGACCACGCCAAGGAGCGTGCAGTGGGTCCCCAGTACAGCGAGCAGACTTGCGATTTTCTCGAGGAGCCGGAACACCGCAACAAGGCGGGCGGTTCAAAGTGCACAAGCCGGCTGACGTGCCGCGCGAGACCGTGACGCCGCGTCCGGGCCCCGGGCAACTCGAGGCCGACTCAGAACAGGTTCCCGGTTCCCATGTGCACGGGCTGGCCGACCGCGAACGTGCGCGTGTGGAAACGGCCCCTGGTGGCGTAGCACTGGGCGAGGATCACACTCGACGGGGCGTGCGCGTCGGACGCCTCGACGAACACCGCGTCCGAGCGCTCGCCGTCGAGGCTGAGGTAGCCGTCCCAGGCGAACGCGACCCGATCGAGGTCGTTCTGCTCGCGCACGAAGTGCCGGCCGGCGGCCACCATCGCTTCGAGTCGGCCGACTTCGAACCGGTGAAGGTCGCGATCGCCGTCCTTTTCGATCACCGCGAACGGAATCAACGGGCCGCCTCGGGGAACCACGGAACTGGTCGCATGGTCGATGGCGAACAGAGCCAGGTTCATCAGGCCATCCGAGGTTTCGCGCATGCCCAGAAGTTATTGCGGTTGGCCCGGTGCTTCCCGCCCACGAACGGGGGTGAATTCGAGTGAGACAGGCCGGCCAGCCGCACCCAGCCGGGCGGCCGCGAATTCACTGTCTGATCGGTGTGGATACTCCCTGCTAAGACTCAGGGAACTCGTACTAATTTCCTAGTAAGCAACCGAACAGGCAATTCGGAACCTGAATAGTCAAGCAACACAGCAAGGCACGTCCGCTGCTATTCCTGTGATATTCCCCTGTGCTTTTTCGCTCATCCGGAGGATAAAAAGTGATTCCTGATTCCCTCACTCAAATTCAATACGACACCGTGTACAACGTGTTTTCGCTCGTCATCGCTTCACAGCTCTTCACGGCGATCTTCATCATCGTTTCCCTCAAGCGGATCCTCCCGCGCTACCGGCAGGCGATGACTGTCGCGGCCATTGTGTGTGCGATTGCCGCCTATCACTATTTCCGCATCTTCGACTCCTTCAAGGCGGCCTTCGTAACCGAAGCCATCGGTGGTGCGGGCGACTATGTGCAGGTCGCCGGGGCATCCTTCAACGAGGGCTACCGCTATGTTGACTGGCTGCTCACCGTTCCCCTGCTCCTGCTCGAACTGATCGCGGTTCTCGCCCTGGCCCGCAAGGTCCAGACCAGCCTCCTCTACCGGCTCATCCCGGCATCGGCGCTGATGATCATCCTCGGTTACCCCGGTGAGCTCAGCGGCGATAACGCTGTGCGTGGCATCTTCGGTCTGCTCTCGACCATCCCGTTCGCGTACATCCTCTACGTGCTGTTCGTCGAACTGACCAAGTCTCTCGACCGCCAGCCCGCAAGTGTCCGCCGCACGATCAGCCAGCTGCGCCTGCTGCTGCTGCTGACCTGGGGCGTCTACCCGATCGCCTACCTGCTGCCCATGCTCGGCATCGACGGCTCGGATGCCTGGGTCGGCAAGCAGGTCGGCTACTCCATCGCCGACATCCTTGCCAAGGCCCTCTACGGCCTGATCATCTACAAGATCGCGCGGATGAAGTCGTTCGCGGACGACCCGGCGTTCGCCCGCCTCGAGCTGTCTGTCGATGAGGCCGACGAGATGATCTCCAGCACGAACGCTCGCCGGAACTAGGCCTACTCGGCGTCCTGCTCGCAGCCACCGGGCCTGGGCCGGTCGTGATCCTTGTGATCGCTACCGGCCCAGGCCCGTTTTCACTGTCCGGTCACTGTCAGGCAGAGTCTAAAATCAGGTGTGCTCATCCCCCTGGACGACGGAACCGCGGATGCCATCGTGCGCCGCCACCTGAACCACTTGGTCGACGACGAGGTGCGGGCGAGTCCCGATATCCGGGGCGGCCAGACCAGCGCCGACCGTGCCCTGGCCGGTTTCTCGGTCTCGGGATACGCGGCCAGGCGCAGTCAGGTGCTGCCGGAAACCGCCCGCGGGGCATCCCGGCTCTCGCCGTACATTCGGCATTCCCTCCTGCCGCTGCGGCGGGTGTGGCAGCACGTGGCGGATGGACCGGCCCGGGACGCCCGAAAATTCCGGGACGAGTTGCTCTGGCAGGAGTACGCCCGGCATCTTTATGCGCGGGTGGGTGTCGCCCTGCACCGGAACCTGCGTTTCGCGGCACCCTGGGACGGCGAATTCGAACCCGAGGCCTGGCCGCGACGCATGCACTGCGTCGATTCGGTCCTGTCGGAGTTGGAAACCGACGGCTGGCTGGTGAACCAGACGCGGATGTGGCTGGCTTCGCAGTACACGGTCCGGTCCGGCGCCGGTTGGCATGCCGGCCAGGAAGTGTTTTATCGGCACCTACTCGACGGCTCCCGTGCGGCCAACCTGCTCGGCTGGCAGTGGACCGTGGGCGCCGGCACCGGCGCTCCCTACGGCTTCGCCCGTTGGCAGGTGGAGAAACGGGCCCCCCAGCTCTGCCGGGCCTGCCCGCTCGCCCGGTCCTGCCCGATCGAACAGTTCCCGGCGGATTCCGCACCGCCGCGGGTGACGGATGCTCCGGGAAACCTCACGCACGATCCGCACCTGTCCGCCACCAGCGGACCCGCCAGCGTTCTGCGGCGCCGCGCTGCCCGGTCGGTGCTGTTGACGGTGGACTCCCTTGGTGACGCCGATCCGGCCCTCCGCGCGCATCCCGAGCTTCCGGCCGTCTTCGTCTTCGACGAGCCGGCCCTGGCCCGGCTGCGGCTCTCGAGCAAAAGACTGATCTTCACGGTGGAGACCCTGCAGGACCTGGCCCGGCGCCGCGAGGTGATCGTGCACCTGGGCGACCCGCGAGTGATCGTTCCGGGTCTCGACGCAGCGGTCACGTTCGCGCCGGTGCCCAGCTTCACCCGCTACGCGGAGGGGGCGGCCGAACTGCATCCGTGGCCGTGGCTGGTGGCGCCGCACAGCGGCTCGGTGGCCAGCTTTTCGGCCTGGCGACGGGCCTTGGTCGACGTGGTCGGCGACGATCGACCAGTGGACACGGGGCGTCTGCCCGGACTCTAAATGCCGAGGGCGAGCGTGCGGGCTAGCGACCCTGGCGGCGCTTCCCCGGACGCGGCTGGCCCTTGACCTCGGGCGCGCGGCCCTTGCCCTTGGCGGCCTTGGCCTTGCCGCCGGCGGGGAGCGGCGGCTTCCAGGGTTCGTCCGCCGCGGCCAGCTCGGTGCGGGCATCCGTCAGAAACAGGTTGCCCGCCGCGGTCAGCCGGGTGGTCTCCGTGGTGCGGTCGATCAGCACGACGCCGAGGTTGGCCTCGAGTTTCGCGATCGAGGAGCGCAGCTTGGGGGTGGAGACATTGAGGTTCATCGCGGCGCGCGGGAAATGCAATTCCTCGGCGACGGCGATGAAATGCCGGAGGAGGGTGAGGTCCACGGAACGCCTTTCTTCGTGCGCCGCACGATTCGCGGGCAGGCTCACTAGGGTACGCGTTCCCGCTGCGGGCGGCGGCGGGAGGCCCCGGCAGCGGACGCAGCGCACCGCCGGGCCCGCACAGGCTAGGCTGTGAGCGCACACGCGCACCCACTCAGAACCCGGTTGCGACGTGTCCCTCAAGTGAATACCGGGCCATCAAGGTCGATGCGGGAGAGTTCGGTGCCGCTAGGCAGCCGAACACCGAAGGAGCAATCCTCCCCGACAATCTCTCAGGTACTCGTACCGCATCGGACTGGCCACTCTGAAAAGTAGTCGCGGCACCGCAGCGACTCGCCCATGGTGAAAGTCGCACCCGACCAGCGGATGCGGTGAAGCTCTCAGGCCGAAACGACAGAGGGGGAGTTCCCAGGGGTTCGGTCGCTCGATCGCGCCCCGGAGATTCTCGCTCGGCCCGCGGCCGACGACAACCTGGAGAACTCATGACCTCGGACACTGACGCCCACACTGATTCCACCCCCGCGGTGGAGCGATTCTCCCCACTGCACCAGGCGCACGTCGACGCCGGTGCCGGCTTCACGGACTTCGCCGGCTGGCAGATGCCGGTGCGCTATTCGAGCGATCTCGCCGAGCACCACGCGGTGCGCACCAGCGCAGGCATCTTCGACCTCTCGCACATGGCCGAGATCGTGGTCGCCGGGCCGGACGCCGCCGCGTACCTCGACTACGCCCTGGCCGGCCGGCTCTCCGCGATCGACATCCTGCAGGCCAAGTACAGCCTTATCCTGAACCGGGCCGGCGGCATCATCGATGACATCGTCGTCTACCGCACGAATGAGAACGAGTTCCTCGTCATCGCCAACGCGGGCAACCGCTTCCAGGCCTTCGAGGCGCTCACGGCCCGGGCCGCCCGCTTCGACGTCACCGTCACCGACCGGAGCGACGACGTCGCCTTGATCGCCGTGCAGGGTCCGAATTCGCGTGCCATCCTCGAGGCCACCGTGGACCTCACGGTCGACGGTGAGCTGTCCGCGCTCAAGTACTATCGCGCTCTGGGCGGCACCTTCCAAGCCGGCAGCGTCCTCATCGCCCGCACCGGCTACACCGGTGAGGACGGCTTCGAACTCTACGTCGACGTGCCGGATGCCGCGGCGCTCTGGGATGCGCTCCGCGCCGCGGGAGCGTCGTTCCACCTCGTCCCGGCCGGGCTCGCCAGCCGCGACACCCTCCGCCTCGAGGCCGGCATGCCGCTGTACGGCCACGAGCTCAACACCACCACCTATCCGGCGCAGGCCGGGCTCGGCCGCGTCGTCAACCTCGCCAAGGAGGTCGACTTCATCGGCCGCGAGGCCAGTGAAGAGGGTCCCAGCGCCGAGGCGCGCGTGCTCGTGGGGCTGGCGTCGGCCGGCAAGCGTGCCGGGCGGGCCGACTACCTGGTGTATCGCAGTGCAGACGCGACCGTGGCCGACGGCGTGATCACGAGCGGGGCCCTGTCGCCGACGCTCGGACATCCGATCGCCATGGCCTACGTGGCGCCCGGGCTGGCGCGCCTCGGCACCGAGGTCTTCGTTGACGTGCGCGGCACCCGCGTCCCCGCAACCGTCACCGCCCTTCCGTTCTACAAACGCCAGAAGTAATCCACCCCTCGAGAGGAACGCCCCCATGGCTGAACAGTCTGAACTCCAGTACACCGCCGAGCACGAGTGGATTCTCGTCGACGGCGACACCGCCACCGTCGGCATCACCGCCTACGCCGCCGACAAGCTCGGCGATGTCGTCTTCGTCGAGCTGCCCGATGTCGGAAGCGATGTCGCGAGCGGCACCGTCGTCGGCGAGATCGAGTCCACGAAGTCGGTCGGCGAGCTCTTCGCCCCCGTCACGGGCACCGTCGCCGAGACCAATGACGCCGTCGTCGACAGCCCGGAGCTCGTCAACAGCGACCCCTTCGGCGACGGCTGGCTGATCAAGGTCACGTTCGCCGAGCTCCCTCCCCTCCTTAGCTACGCCGAATACTCCGCCCTCATCGGCGAGTAACGAAAACGAAAAGCGCAGGTTCCCGCACCCATGTCACAGCCCTTCACCCAGCGCCACATCGGCACGGATGCCGACGCACAGTCCCGCATGCTGTCCATCCTCGGTTACGACTCGGTTGACGCCCTCGTCAACGCGGCCGTGCCCGAATCAATCCAGGTGGACCAGTTCCGCACCATCGGTGACAGCACCCTCCCGCCCGCAGCCACCGAGCGTGAGGCCATCGCGGAGCTGCGGGACCTTGCCGGCCGCAACACCGTGAAGCGCTCCATGATCGGGCTCGGCTACTACGACACGGTCACCCCGGCCGTGATCAAGCGCAATGTGTTCGAGAACCCCAGCTGGTACACGGCCTACACGCCGTACCAGCCCGAAATCTCGCAGGGCCGCCTCGAGGCGCTGATCAATTTCCAGACCATGATCGCGGACCTGACCGGACTGTCCACGGCCAACGCGTCCATGCTCGACGAGTCGACCGCCGTCGTGGAGGGCATGCTCCTCACCCGCCGGGCGTCGAAGTCGACGTCGACCCGGTTCATCGTCGACGCCGACGCTCTGCCGCAGACGAAGGCGCTGCTGGGCAATCGTGCGGCCGCCCTCGGGATCGACCTCGTGGAGGTCGACCTGGCGGGGGTCTCGACAGGCTCGACCACCGGAGGCGGCTCGACCACCGACCTCGGCGAGTACTTCGGTCTGTTCGTGCAGTACCCCGGCGCATCCGGTCGGGTCTGGAACCCGGCCGGCGTCGTCGCCGCCGCGCAGGCGCAGGGTGCACTGGCCGTCGTCGCCGCCGACCTGCTCGCCCTGACCCTGATCACCTCGCCCGGTGAGCTCGGCGCCGACGTGGCCGTGGGAACCAGCCAGCGTTTCGGCGTGCCGATGGGCTTCGGCGGTCCGCACGCGGGCTACATGGCCGTGCGCAAGGGCCTCGAGCGTCAGCTCCCCGGCCGCCTGGTCGGCGTCAGCGTGGACGCGGCCGGCCACCCGGCCTACCGGTTGTCGCTGCAGGTGCGTGAGCAGCACATCCGTCGGGACAAGGCCACCTCGAACATCTGCACCGCCCAGGTGCTGCTGGCCGTGATGGCCGGCATGTACGCCGTCTACCATGGGCCCGACGGACTCCGGAAGATCGCAGCCCAGGTGCACGAACGCGCCGGGCAGCTCGTCGTCGCCCTCCTCGCCGCCGGCGTCGACGTGGTCACCGCGACCTTCTTCGACACGGTCCGGGTCTCCGTTCCGGGTCGTGCCGCCGACGTCGTCACCGCCGCCGCCGCCAACGGCGTCAACCTGTACCTCGTCGACGCGGACACCATCGGCATCGCCGTCGACGAGACGACGACCCTCGCCGATCTCGCCCTCGTCGTCGGCGCGTTCGGGGGCCGGGACGCCTTCGGCCTGGTCGACTTCAGCATGGTCGAGGCCGGCCTGCCGCCCGAGCTGCACCGCACGAGTGAGTTCCTCACCCACGCGGTGTTCAACACGCACCGCTCGGAGACGAGCATGATGCGCTACCTCAAGCGCCTCGCCGACTTCGACTACGCGCTCGACCGCGGCATGATCCCGCTCGGCTCGTGCACCATGAAACTGAACGCGGCCACCGAGATGGAGGCTGTCAGCTGGCCCGAATTCGGCGGGTTGCACCCATTCGCTCCACGCGCCGACGTCGAGGGCTACCTGGAACTGATCCGGCAGCTCGAAACCTGGCTGACGGATGTCACCGGCTACGACTCGGTGTCGCTGCAGCCCAACGCGGGCAGCCAGGGTGAACTCGCGGGGCTCCTGGCCATCCGCGGCTACCACCTCTCCACCGGCGACACCCAGCGCACGGTCTGCCTGATCCCGTCCAGTGCGCACGGCACCAACGCGGCATCCGCCGTACTGGCCGGGATGAAGGTCGTGGTCGTCGCCTGCGACGAGCTCGGCAACGTGGACCTGGACGACCTGCGGGCGAAGATCGCCGAGCACGCCGAGAACCTCGCTGCGCTGATGATCACCTACCCGTCGACGCACGGCGTCTACGAGCATGAGGTCGGCACCATCTGCACGGCCGTGCACGACGCCGGCGGCCAGGTCTACGTCGACGGCGCCAACCTGAACGCCCTGCTCGGCTTCGCTCGGTACGGCGACTTCGGCGGCGACGTGTCGCACCTCAACCTGCACAAGACGTTCTGCATTCCTCACGGCGGCGGCGGACCCGGCGTCGGTCCGGTCGGGGCCAAGGCGCACCTCGCGCCGTTTTTGCCGGGGCATGCCCTGGCCCAGAGCGACGAGCACTACCTGCTCGGTGCCGGCGACGCCGTGGGCGACGACGGTGCCGATGGCGCTGCCGGCGGTACGGGCGGTGGCACGATCGGCCGCACGGTCGTGCACGCCGGCGGGCCGGTCTCGGGGGCGCCGTACGGCAGCCCGAGCATCCTGCCCATCTCCTGGGCCTATGTGCGCATGATGGGTGCCGAGGGTCTGCACGAGGCCACCGGCGCCGCGGTGCTCGCGGCCAACTATGTGGCCAAGCGGCTCGAGGCGCACTACCCGGTGCTGTACTCCGGCGACAACGGACTGGTCGCGCACGAGTGCATCCTGGACCTGCGCCCGCTCACCGAGGCCACCGGGGTCAGCGTGGACGATGTGGCCAAACGCCTGATCGACTATGGTTTCCACGCGCCGACCATGAGCTTTCCGGTGTCCGGCACGCTCATGATCGAACCCACCGAGAGCGAGGATCTGGGCGAGATCGACCGGTTCGTCGAGGCCATGATCGCGATCAAGGCCGAAGCGGATGCCGTGGCCGCCGGCCGCTGGCCTGCCGAGGACAACCCGCTGCACAACGCCCCGCACACCGCGCAGTCCGTGATCGAGGGGGAGTGGACGCACGCCTACGACCGCGAGACCGCCGTCTACCCGGTGCGCAGCCTCATCCGTGGCAAGTACTGGCCGCCCGTGCGCCGGATCGACAACGCCTTCGGCGACCGCAACCTGGTCTGCGCCTGCCCGCCGCCCGAGGCCTTCGAGTAGAACGCCCCGCTCCCTAACGAATTCGACGGAGATTTTGCCCATTCGGCCGGGTTTTGGCCCGATTGGCGGCTTTCTCGGCACAATCTCCGTCGAATTCGCACGCCCGCCGGCAGGTCAGGCGGCGGGGGTGAGGAGCCCGGGCCACCAGGCGAGGGCGAGCGGATACCCGACGAAGGAGACGATGTCGAGGATCCAGTGCGCGATCACCAGCGGCATTGTGCGTCCCCAGCGCAGGTAGCACCAGCCGAACAGCACTCCCATGGCCGCATTGCCGAAGAACGGGCCGATGCCCTGGTACAGGTGGTAGCTGCCGCGCAGCAGCGCCGAGGACACGATTATCGTCCAGGTCGACCAGCCCAGCTCGCGCAGCCGGGTGAACAGGTAGCCGACCACGATCAGCTCCTCCACCAGCGCCGAGCGCAGCGCCGAGAGCACCAGGATCGGGACCGTCCACCAGAACGTGTCGAGTGGCGACGGCACGACCGCCACGGTGGAGCCGAGGGACCGCCCGGCGAGGTAGAGCCCCAGGCCGGGGATGCCGATCACGAGCACCAGCCCGAAGCCGCGCAGCAGGTCGCGGCCCGGCTGCGTGAAGTCGAAGCCGAGTCGCCGGAACGAACTCTGCCCCGGCAGCCACAGCAGGTAGAGCACCAGGGCCACCGCGAACAGGGCGAAGAAGATACCCAGGAACTGATAGGTGAAATCGAGCCATTCCCGGGACGACTGCGACCCGTTCAGGGTCGCGGACTGCTCCGAGAGCGGTCGGGTGTCGGTCAGCCGGGCGATGATCGACACGATCGAATAGAGGGCGGATGCCCCGAGCGAGAGCCCGAGGACGATCCCCACTTCCCAGCGGAATGCGGTGTGTGGGTCGCGCAGGGTCACGCGCCGGGCTTCATCCGGCAGGCCGGCGTTCCCCCGGGCAACCGGTGGCGATAGCGCGCCACGAACCGATAGCCCACTTCGGCCGCCCAGGACCACGGCGGAACGGTCCCCAGCCAGCCCAGGGCACGCAGCGTCGCATTCGGCTGGTGCCGGAGCAGGGCGGCGACGGCCGCGGCGCCGCCGTACTGGTGGCCGTCGACGATCAGCCAGACCCGGGACTGGGCATCCTTGGTCGTCAGCGCATAGGAGGCCAGGTCGGTCCACTGATAGGGGGCGGATGCCGGCATGCCGGGAAGCAGTCGCTTCATGGTGTTCACGGAGGTGGTGCAGAACGCGCAGTCGCCGTCGAAGATCAACAGCGGAGGACGGGCGGAAGCGGTGACGGTCATCCTTCGATTCTCTCACTGCCCGGAACGTGCAGGTTGCTGTATTCTGCAGAGGGATTGCGCGCAAGAACCTGCTGGGGCGCAACTATCCTGCGCAGTTTGTTTCGCATGTGTAACGTTTCGGCAATAGATTATGCGAAGTGCGCGACCGCTCTTTAGGGTCGAAATATCCGAGATGTCTGCGTGCCCACAGGCCGCGCGGTATCTCCCTGCTTACTGGAGGAAAATTGAAAATCAGGAGACTGGGCATACCTGCCATCGCTCTGGCCGCCGCGGGAGCGCTCATGCTCTCCGGTTGTGCAGGCGGAGAAGCCACCCCGGCCGAGGGCGACTCCGCGGCGATCATCACGACGAACGGCTCCGAGCCGCAGAACCCGCTGATCCCCACGAACACCACGGAGACCGGTGGCGGCAAGATCGCCACCTCGATCTTCGCCGGACTCGTCTCGTACAACGCCAAGGGCGAGACCGAGAACGAGGTCGCCAAGTCGATCGAGTCCGACGACGCGCAGAACTGGACCGTCACGATCAACGACGGTTGGGAGTTCACCAACGGCGAGGCCGTCACGGCCGACTCCTTCGTGGATGCCTGGAACTTCGGCGCCAAGTTCAGTAACGCCCAGAGCGCCTCCTACTTCTTCGACAACATTGTCGGCTTCGACTATGAAGCCGACTCGGAGCTGACCGGACTGAAGGTCGTCGACGACTCCACCTTCACGGTCGAGCTGGCCTCTCCCGAGGCCGACTGGCCGCTGCGCCTCGGCTACACGGCGTTCATGCCGCTCCCGTCCGCCGCGTACGACGACATGGACGCCTTCGGCGAGAACCCGATCGGCAACGGCCCGTACATGCTGGACGGAGAGGGTGCCTGGGAGCACGAGGTCGGGATCGACCTCGTCACCAACCCTGACTACGAGGGCGTTCGCAAGCCCGCCAACGGCGGCCTGAACATCGTCTTCTACGCCTCGATGGACGCCGCCTACGCGGACGTCCAGGGTGGCAACCTCGACGTGCTCGACGCCGTCCCGGACGCCGCGTTCGAGTCCTACGAGTCGGACTTCCCGGAGCGGTTCGTGAACCAGCCGGCGGCCATCTTCCAGGGCTTCAACATGCCGTACTACCTCGAGCACTGGAGTGGTGAGGAAGGCAAGCTGCGCCGCGCCGCCATCTCGATGTCGATCGACCGCAAGGAAATCACGGACGTCATCTTCCAGGGCACCCGCACCCCCGCGACCGACTTCACCTCGCCGGTCATCGACGGTTACTCCGACTCCCTCAAGGGTGCCGAAGTCCTCGAATACAACCCCGAAGAGGCCAAGGCCAAGTGGGCCGAAGCTGACAAGATCGCGCCCTACACCGGCACGTTCGACCTCGCCTACAACTCCGACGGCGGCCACGCTGCCTGGGTCGACGCGGTCACCAACAGCATCAAGAACACGCTGGGCATCGAAGCCATCGGCAAGCCGTACCCGACGTTCGCCGCGGCGCTGGACGACCGTGCCGCCGACAAGCTGACCGGTGGAACCCGTGCCGGCTGGCAGGGCGACTACCCGTCGCTGTACAACTTCCTCGCCCCGCTGTACCAGACCGGTGCCGGCTCTAACTACGAGGACTACACCAGCCCCGAGTTCGACGCGCTGCTCAAGGAAGGCGCAGCAGCGTCCTCCGTCGAGGACGCCACCGCGAAGTACCAGGAAGCGCAGGAAGTCCTGCTCGCCGACCTTCCGACGATCCCGCTCTGGTACTCCAACGTGACCGGTGTCTGGTCCGAGTCGGTCGAGAACGTCGTGTTCGGCTGGGACTCCGTGCCGCTGTATTCCGACATCACCAAGAGCGAGTAATCTTCGTTCAATCCGTTCGACAGCAGTAAATGAATGACAAGTGTGGGGTCCGGGGCGTTCAGCCCCGGACCCCACACTGACTAGACTCAACCAGTGATTGTGAATCTCATGTACATACGTTCCGGTTTGGGGACCTGATGATCTGGTATACCGGCAAACGGCTGCTTCAGATGATCCCGGTGTTTTTCGGTGCAACGCTCCTGATCTATTTCATGGTGTTCTCCCTTCCCGGAGACCCGATCGCGGCACTGTACGGCGACCGTCCCCCCGCTCCGGGCGTGATCGACCAGATCCGCGCCCAGTACAACCTGGACAAGCCGTTCATCGTGCAGTACTTCATCTACATCGGCAACTTCTTCCAGGGTGACCTGGGCACCACGTACTCCGGCCGCCCGGTCAGCGACGTGATGGCGAAGGCATTCCCGATCACCGCCCGCCTGGCCCTGCTCGCGCTGGCCATCGAAGCGTTCTTCGGCATCCTCGTCGGCCTCATCGCCGGGCTTCGCAAGGGCAAGCTCTTCGACACCAGCGCCCTCGTGGTCAGCCTCCTCCTGATCAGCGTTCCCACGTTCGTGATCGGTTTCGTGCTGCAGTACGTCTTCGCGGTGAAGCTCGGCTGGGCACGCACGACGGTGAGCAGCGAGGCTCCCCTCAATGAACTGCTGCTGCCGGCGCTCGTGCTGGCCTCGGTCTCATTCGCCTACATCGTGCGGCTAACCCGGGCCAGCGTCTCCGACAACCTCAACGCGGACTTCGTGCGCACCGCCACCGCGAAGGGCCTATCCCGCCGTCGCGTCGTGGGTGTCCACGTGCTGCGCAACTCTCTGGTCCCCGTCGTGACCTTCCTCGGCGTCGACCTCGGCTCGCTCATGGTCGGTGCCATCGTCACCGAGGGCATCTTCAACATCAACGGCGTCGGCGGCACCGTCTACAAGGCGATCAAGCTCGGCGAAGGACCCACCGTGGTGTCGTTCATCGCGGTGATGGTCGTGATCTTCGTGCTGGCCAACCTGCTCGTCGACCTCCTCTACGCAGCTCTGGACCCGAGGATTCGCTATGCCAAATAAGAACCCGAACGCGCAGACGCACTACGTCGCCGCGCTGGAAGAGACCCCGGTCGAAACCGTCGACCGCCTCGACGAATCGCAGAAGGCCCGCAGCACCTGGGCGGATGCCTGGGACGCCATGCGCGTGCGGCCCAGCTTCTGGATCTCGTCGGCCCTGATCCTCCTGATCGTCATCGTCGCCCTGTTCCCGAGCCTGTTCGCCCAGGCCTCGCCCACCCAGTGCGACCTCGGCGACAGCCACGCGGGTCCGTCAGACGGACATCCGCTCGGATTCACCCGTCAGGGCTGTGACATCTACGCCCGGATCATCTTCGGCACGCAGGCCTCGGTCACCGTCGGCCTCCTCGCCACCATGCTGGTGACCTTCACGGGCATCGTCGTCGGCTCGCTCGCGGGCTACTACGGCGGCCTGCTCGACTCGATCGTCTCCCGCATCGGCGACATCTTCTTCGCCGTCCCCACCGTGCTGGGCGCCATCGTGCTCATGTCGGTGCTGCCGGAGCGCACCCCGGTCACCATCGCGCTGGTGCTGTCGCTCTTCGCGTGGCCCCAGATCGCGAGAATCATGCGCGGCGCGGTGCTTTCCGCCCGCAACTCGGATTACGTCACGGCATCCGTCGCCCTGGGCGTCAGCCGGTTCCGCATCCTTCTGCGGCACGTCGTGCCGAACTCGATCGCCCCCGTGATCGTGATCGCCACCGTCTCACTGGGCACGTTCATCGTGGCCGAGGCCACCCTGTCGTTCCTCGGCATCGGCCTCCCGCCGGGCATCATGAGCTGGGGTAACGACATCGATGCCGCGAAGAGCTCGCTGCGCACCAACCCCCAGGTGCTGCTGTACCCCGCGGCGGCACTGTCCGTGACCGTTCTCGCGTTCCTCATGCTGGGCGACGTCGTGCGCGACGCCCTCGACCCCGAAGCGAGGGCCCGCCGATGAGCCAGACCGTCATCGAACCCGTCAGCGAGAGCTCCGACGCCTCCACGGAGCCGCTGCTCCAGATCCGCGACCTCGAGGTCGGTTTCCAAACCCAGCACGGCGTCGTCCCCGCCGTGCGCGGGGTCAGCCTCACTCTCTACGCCGGCCAGACGCTGGCGATCGTGGGGGAGTCCGGTTCGGGCAAGACCACGACCGCGCAGGCCATCATCAAACTCCTCGCCGGCACCGGCACGATCACGGCCGGGCAGATCCTGTTCGAGGGCCGTGACCTCGCCGGGCTGTCGGACAAGCAGATGCAGGATGTGCGCGGTCGCCTGATCGGCTACGTGCCGCAGGACCCGATGAGCAACCTGAACCCCGTCTGGAACATCGGGTTCCAGGTCGAGGAAGCCATCAAGGCCAACAACGTGGCCCAGGGCAAGGCCGCCCGCCAGCGCACGATCCAGGTGCTGCAGGAGGCGGGCCTCAGCGACGCGGAAGACCGCCTCAAGCAGTTCCCGCACCAGTTCTCCGGCGGCATGCGCCAGCGCGTTCTGATCGGCATCGGCCTGTCCGCGCGGCCGAAGCTGCTGATCGCCGACGAGCCTACCTCGGCGCTCGACGTCACGGTGCAGCGCCAGATCCTGGACCACCTCGGCACCCTCACCCGCGACTACGGCACCTCGGTGCTGTTCATCACCCACGACCTCGGTCTCGCGGCCGAGCGGGCGGAACAGCTTGTCGTGATGTACAAGGGCAAGGTCGTCGAATCCGGGCCGTCGCAGGAGATCCTCGCCAACCCACAGCATCCCTACACCCAGCGTCTCGTGGCGGCCGCTCCGAGCCTCGCGTCCCGTCGCATCCAGTCGGCCAAGAACGACGACGCGGCCGGCGCGGAGATCTTCTCCGGCGGCTCGCTCGACACGACCCTCGTGGCCCGTGCGGCCGAGCGGGAGCCCGCGGCGGCAACGCAAGACCTGATCAAGGTGCAGAACATCTCCAAGCTGTACCGCATTCGCACCAAGGGACTGAAGTACAACGAACTGCTGGCCGTCAACGACGTGTCCTTCGCCATCAAGAAGGGCACCACCACGGCGCTCGTCGGCGAATCCGGTTCGGGCAAGTCCACCGTTGCCAAGCTCATCCTGCAGTTGGAGAGCATCACCAGCGGGCAGATCGAATTCGACGGCCAGGATGTCGCCGGGCTCAAGGGCGCGGCGCTGCTCAAGTTCCGGCGCCGCGTGCAGCCGGTCTTCCAGGACCCGTACGGTTCCCTGGACCCGCAGTACAACGTGGGCAATACGATCGCGGAGCCCCTGCTGGCGCACAAGATCGGCACCTCCGCGGATCGCCAGGCCCGGGTGCGCGAACTGCTCGACCAGGTCTCCCTGCCCTGGGCCACCCGGTACCGGTACCCCAGCGAACTGTCCGGCGGGCAGCGCCAGCGCATCGCCGTGGCGCGCGCCCTGGCCCTCAAGCCGGACGTGCTCGTGCTCGACGAGGCGGTCTCCGCCCTCGACGTGCTCGTGCAAGGGCAGATTCTGAACCTGCTCACCGAACTGCAGACGGACCTCGGACTGACCTACCTGTTCATCACGCACGACCTGGCGGTCGTGCGGCTGGTGGCCGACAATGTCTGCGTCATGCAGCAGGGCAGGATCGTCGAGACCGCGTCCACGGACGACGTCTTCGACAGTCCTCGCGAGGCTTACACCCAGGAACTGCTCGCAGCCATCCCCGGCGGCAACTTCCAGTTTGGCCGCTGACCGGGTTCCGGCGGCCCGGGACGTTCTCCCCGGCCGCCGGAAACCCCGGCAGGCGCCCGTCCGGGAAGATCCTGCAGGCCAGGGCCGGACCCCGATCGCCGTGCGGGCACCGGCCTCCGTGGCTGTCTTTGTCGCCCTGGTTCTGCTCTGCGCCACGCTGTTGGCCGATGCCGTGCCGGGGCGCGCCGTCCTCGGCCCGCACCTCGGCCCGGTCCTCGGTGGACGGCAAGGCCCTCGAGCTGTCCATCACCGTGCCGGCCGACACCCCCACGAACAAGCAGCGTGCCGTGCAGGTGCAGGCTGACCTCAAGGAGGTCGGCGTCACCGTCGAACTCAACGAGGTTCCCGCCGCGAAGTACTTCTCGGACTACATCATCCCGGGCGACTTCGGGATGACCAGCTTCTCCTGGGTCGGCACGCCGTGGCCGATCTCCTCGAGCGAAGCGTTGTTCTCCCCGGTCGACTCCGAGTCGGACTTCACCGGTATCACCGACGAGATGCTCTCCGCCCTCTTCGATGAGGCCAACACGGAGCTCGAACCGGACAAGCGCATCGGCATCGCGAACGAGATCGACAACGTGCTCGCCGCCTATGTGCCGATCATCCCGATCGCGCCGCTGCCGAACGTGTACGCCGTGAAGTCCGGACTCGTCAACTACGGCGCCACCCAGTTCGCAACGGTCGACTGGACCATCGTCGGCTGGAGGAAGTAGAACCGAAACAACCGCAACACAGCACGGACGACGGGACGGGGACTTCGGTTCCCGCCCCGTTTTTCGTGCCCTCGGAGCGGATCCGAGGGTCTCTCAGCCTCCGGACGGGGAGAGTGCGGTAGGATTATCCGTTGGGTCGGACTTTGACCACACACATCCATTCTTCGTCGCATGCGGTACTTTGCGGCATCCATTCTTCGTAAGGATTTACTTCATGGCGATTGCCACGCGCAATAACCTCCGAAATGTCGCGATCGTAGCCCACGTTGACCACGGCAAGACCACGCTGGTTGATGCGATGCTCCAGCAGACCAACTCGTTCGCTGAGCACGCACACACCGAAGAGCGCGCCATGGACTCGAACGAGCTCGAGCGCGAAAAGGGCATCACCATCCTCGCCAAGAACACGGCGATCTCCTACAAGGGCATGCACGCCACGGATGGCCCCATCACCATCAACGTCATCGACACTCCCGGCCACGCCGACTTCGGTGGCGAGGTCGAGCGCGGCCTGTCCATGGTCGACGGTGTCGTTCTTCTCGTCGACGCCAGCGAGGGCCCACTGCCGCAGACCCGCTTCGTGCTGCGCAAGGCGCTCGAGGCCCACCTGCCCGTCATCCTCCTGGTGAACAAGACCGACCGGCCCGATGCTCGCATCGACGAGGTCGTCGAGGAAAGCCAGGACCTGCTCCTCGGCCTCGCCAGCGACATGGCCGACGACGTGCCCGACCTCGACCTCGACCTGGTGCTCAACGTGCCGGTCGTCTACGCGTCCGGCCGCAACGGTTCTGCCAGCCTCAACCGTCCCGAGAACGGCCAACTGCCCGACAACGACGACCTCGAGCCCTTGTTCGCAGCGATCCTTGAGCACATCCCCGCGCCGGTCTACGATGACGAGCACCCGCTGCAGGCCTGGGTCACCAACCTCGACTCCTCGCCGTTCCTCGGCCGCCTCGCGCTGCTGCGCATCTTCCAGGGCACCATCAAGAAGGGCCAGACGGTCGCCTGGATCAAGCACGACGGCACCATCGCGAACGTGCGTGTCACCGAGCTCATGATCACCAAGGCACTCGACCGCTACCCGACCGAGAGCGCCGGCCCCGGCGACATCGTCGCCGTCGCCGGATTCGCCGACATCACCATCGGTGAGACCCTCGCCGACCCCGAGGACCCGCGCGCGCTGCCGACCATCACGGTCGACGACCCGGCCATCTCGATGACCATCGGTACCAACACCTCGCCGCTCATCGGCAAGGTCAAGGGCCACAAGCTCACCGCCCGCATGGTCAAGGACCGTCTCGACAAGGAGCTCGTCGGCAACGTCTCGCTCCGCGTCATAGACATCGGACGCCCGGATGCCTGGGAGGTTCAGGGCCGAGGCGAACTCGCCCTTGCCATCCTGGTCGAGCAGATGCGCCGCGAAGGCTTCGAGCTCACCGTCGGCAAGCCGCAGGTCGTCGTCAAGCGCGTCGACGGCAAGATCCACGAGCCGTACGAGCACCTCACCATCGACTCGCCGGAAGAGTACCTCGGTGCGATCACCCAGCTGCTCGCCGCCCGCAAGGGTCGCATGGAGAACATGGCGAACCACGGCACCGGTTGGGTCCGCATGGAGTTCATCGTTCCGTCGCGCGGCCTGATCGGATTCCGTACCGAGTTCCTCACGGACACTCGCGGCACCGGTATCGCCAACGCGATCTTCCACGGCTACGAGGCCTGGGCCGGCACGATCAACACCCGCACCAACGGCTCGATCGTCGCCGACCGGTCCGGCGTGGTCACGCCGTTCGCGATCATCGCCCTGCAGGAGCGTATGTCGTTCTTCGTCAACCCGACCGAAGAGGTCTACGAGGGCATGGTCATCGGCGAGAACTCCCGCGCCGACGACATGGACGTGAACATCACCAAGGAGAAGAAGCTGACCAATATGCGTCAGTCCACCTCCGACACGTTCGAGTCGATGACCCCGTCCAAGCAGCTCACGCTCGAGCAGTGCCTCGAGTTCGCTCGCGAGGACGAGTGCGTCGAGGTCACCCCGGCCGTCGTGCGCATCCGCAAGGTGGAGCTGGCCGCTTCGGCGCGTCAGCGCAACGTCTCCCGTCTGAAGAAGCAGGACGCGAACTAACCTTCGCTCCGCTCGGAGTTCGAAACCGCAGTGCGTGTGGCCATGGTTTTCCATGGTCATGCCCTGCGGTTTCGTGCGTTAACCCCGTGATTGATCCGGGCGGTGTGCCTGGCCGCGTGGCTGAGAACCAACTCGACGGAGATTCTGCCGCAAAACGACTGTTTGGGCTTGTTTGGGGCTGATTCAGGCAGAATCTCCGTCGAATTCGTTCGGGTCGGAGTCGCTGCGGTGCGGTCTCGGCCTCGAAGGCGACACCGTCAGAGCTCGGGCAGCAGCCGCGGAGGAATCAGGCGAAGAGGGCGGCTCCCACGTAGGAGCCGCGGGCGGCACCGGGCGGAACGGCGAACAGGGCCGACCCGACGTGGCGGATGTACTCGTTCAGCGTGTCGTGCCGGGCCAGGTTCAGTTGCACGGCGGTGAAGGTCTGCGGCGTGTTCTGGAAGCTGATGAAGAACAGTCCGGCGTCGAGGCGGCCGAGCGCGTCGGTGCCGTCGACGAAGTTGTAGCCACGGCGCAGCATCCGTGCACCCGCGTTCTGGGCGGGGTGGGCCAGGCGCACGTGCGCGGCCGAGCCGATCAGCGGCAGGTCGGCCCGGCCGGTGAGGGCGAAGTCCGGCGCGGCGAACTCCGTGCCGCCCGATAGGGGGGCACCCTCGCCCTTGTTGCGACCGAAGACGGCCTCCTGCTCGCGCAGGTTGGTGCGGTCCCAGGTCTCGATGGTCATCCGGATGCGCCGCGCCACCAGGTAGGAACCGCCGGCCAGCCAGGCGGGCGCGTCTCCGGCGCCGACCCAAACGTGCTCGGCGGCGGCAGCCGACTCCTCGGCCTTGATGTTGGATGTGCCGTCCTTGAAACCGAAGAGGTTGCGCGGGGTGGCCTGGGCCCGGCTGGTCGAGGAGGTGCGCCCGAACCCCAGCTGGGACCAGCGGATGGCCGCGCGACCGAAGGCGATCCGGGACAGGTTGCGGATAGCGTGCACGGCCACCTGCGGGTCGGCGGCGCAAGCCTGGATGCAGAGATCGCCTCCGCTCCGCCCCGGCTCGAGCATGTCCCCGGGGAAGTGCGGCAGCTCGGCCAGCTCGGCCGGACGCCGGGCCCGGATGCCGAACCGGTCGACGCCGACGGCATCCTCGAACAGGCTCGGGCCGAACCCGAACGTGATCGTCAGTCCGGACGTCGGCAGGCCGAGCGCCTCGCCGGTGTCCTCCGGGGGTGCGTCGTAGGGGCCGCTGACGGCCCCGAAATCGCCGATATCGCGCCCCGCGGCCAGGGCGGCGGCGGCCACGGTCCAATCCCGGAGCAGCGCGATCAGCCCGGCCCGGGTGGTACCCGCCGAGACGTCGAAGGCCGCGAAGTGCAGGCGGTCCTGCGCCGGGGTCAGGATGCCGGCCTGGTGCTCCTGATAGAACGGGTACACGGCCGTGGCGGGTGCGGACGCCGAGGCTGCCGAAACGGCGATCGCCGCCCGGTCGCCGCCCACCCCGAGGCCGAGCCCGGCGACGCCCGCGCCGGCCAGTCCGAGGAGTCCGCGGCGCGACAGGCCGCGAGCCGGCTGTTCGCCGGTCACCTCTTCCCCGGTCATCTGCTTCCCGGCCACCGGTTCCTCGGTCATTCAGAGCACCAGCGCCGCAGTGAGCCGGTTCAGCGGTTCGCCGAGGGCGTTCACCTGATCGGCGAGGGCCTTGATCTCGGCGTCGCTCAGGTCCGTGTAGAGGGTGAAGCCGTCACCGACGCGCTCGGCGTCGAGCAGGGCCTGCAGCTCGGCAAACTCGGTGTCGAGGCTCTCGGCGAGGGCGGCATCCTTGTCGACCAGGATGTCCCGCACTCCCGCGTAGAGCACCGCGGCACCGTCGATGTTCGCCTGGAAATCCCAGAGGTCGGTGTGCGACCAGAACTCCTCCTCGCCGGTGACCTTGCCGGTGGCGACCTCGTCGAGCAGGCCGATCGCGCCGTTGGTCTGCTGCGACAGCGTGAAGGAGAGGGTCTGCACCTTCACGTTCAGGGTCGCCGTGTCGGCGACCAGGAGGTCGGCGAGGCGCCCGCGCTCCTCGGCCGGGTAGGCGGCGAAGCCGGCCTCGGCGCCGGCAGGCCAGAGGTCCTTCTCGATCGCGTGCCAGCCGGTCCAGTCCTGGCCCTCTTCGAGGTCGGCTTCGCGCAGGTCGAGCTGCGGGTCGAGGTCACCGAACGACTCGGCCACCGTCTCCACCCGCTCCCAGTGCGCGCGGGTCGGCGCATAGAGGCCGCGGGCGGTGTCGAGGTCGCCGGCCACGTAAGCGGCCGCGAACGCGTCGGTTCCGGTGACCAGCTGGGCAACCTGGTCGCGCACATACGAGGCGTAGTTGACGTTGGCTGTCTCGATCTGCGCCTCGAGGCCCTCGTCGACCGTGACCTCCTGACCGGACGCGGTGACCGTGAAGCCGGCCGTGCCGATCCCGTCGCCGGTCATGCCGGGCTTGCAGGCGGTGACGTATTCGCCCTCGGCCAGCTGCACGACCAGGTCGCGGGTGAGTCCCGGACCGATATTCTCGGCCTCACCGACGATGCGCAGGCCGTCGTCGGCGAGCAAGTAGAACTCGGTGACCTGGTCGCCCGAGTTGGTGATGCTGAAGCTGAGGTTGCCGGCCGGGGCCTCCCGGGCGGAGACGGTGCAGGCATCCGCGCTGCTGTCGACCGTGAGCGACGCGCCGGTGGAACCGGCCGGGGTGTTGGCGACGCAGCCGGTGAGGGCGAGCAGGGCGAACGAGGAAACGACGGCGAGGGGGAGAAGGCGGGCGCGCATGAGTGTCCTTAGCAGGTGAGGTGCGGTTCGGGAGGTTGGTGCTCGGTCAGCCGGGGACCGCCGCGATCGCGATCTGGCGCTCGGGTGCGGCGGTGCCGGTTGTGCTGGTGGGGCGGCCCTGCCGGCTCTTCAGGATGAAGAGGGTCAACGCGGGCAGCAGATAGGCCAGCCAGGCGGCCAGCTCGATCCAGGTGGTGGCGGGGGAGAAGTTGAGGGTGCCCTTCAGCAGGGTGCCGTACCAGCTGTCCGGGGGGATCACAGCGCTGACTTTCTGGTTCAAACGGCAGAGGTTTGGTTAGGCTTGCCTTACTGCCTTACTCTAGCTTCGGTTCCGCGACCGTGTCCAGCTATCATTCATGCGTGGGTGTCCGCCCGTCCCAACTCCGTGGAGCTCAGCAATGGTCATGTCCGGCAGCGCAGAACGAGTCGTTTTCGTGCACGACCGGCCCGGCCTGGAATCATTCCTGACCGGCGGAACCATCGCCCGGCTTCGGTCGGACGGCGCCGAGGTCATCGTTCTCTTCGGCTCCGCGTCCGCAGGTTTCCCCTCCGCAGGTTCCCTTTCCGCAGCAGACTCCGACGTGCGCGCGGCCATGGCGGCGCTCGACGTGAGCGACTGGCGGATGCTGCCCGCCGCATCCGGGGCGCAGTCACTGGCCGAGGCCGTCGCCGACGTGCTCGACGAGGTGCAGGCCACCGCGGTCGTGCTCGGCGCGGCCGACGACACCCTGCGCACGGCCGCCGCCGGGGCCGCCGGCAGCCTGAATGTGCCGGTCTTCGAACATCGCCGGGTGACGGATGCCGTGGGCCGGCTTCTGGTCGCGATCGACGTGAGCGGCCAGGTCGACCAGAAGCTGCGTGCGATCGCCGCCTACCCGCGCCTGTGGAGCGTCACCGACCACGCCGTCAAGGCGGTCGGGCCGGTCGGGTCGGTCGGGCGGGTCGGGCCGGTCGGGCCGGTCGAGCTCCCGGTCACGATCGGCGGAACCGAGACGTTCCTTCGCCTGTCCCCGGAGCACGCTCCCGACGCCCAGGCGGCCCCGGGACCGCTCAACCGCGGCCTGGCCGCGGTCGTCGCCCTCCTGACCGGGGTCGTCTTCGGCGTGCTCGGCACCATCGCGCACCAGGCCACCGTCTCGATCGGGTCGGTGACGGTCCCGATCGGGCTGATCCTGGCCCTGTCCGGTATCACGGCGCTTCTGGTGGGACTTCGATTGGTGCTGGGCGGTCGCATGGCCGTCCTGTCCTCCGCAATCGGCCTCCTCGGCACGATCTTCATCCTGTCGCTGCGCAGCACCGGCGGCTCGGTCCTGGTCCCCGAGGGAATTCCGGGCCTGCTCTGGACCGTCGTTCCGACCCTGGTGGCCACGATCGTGCTGGCCTGGCCGCGAATCCCGGCCCGTCCGGGTTCGGCATAGACTGGATATTCGCTCGTGAAGGGAGCCCTCCAACGTGACATACGTCATTGCCTTGCCGTGCGTCGATGTGAAGGACCGCGCCTGCGTCGACGAATGTCCGGTCGATTGCATCTACGAGGGTGACCGCTCGCTCTACATCCACCCCGATGAATGCGTCGACTGCGGTGCCTGCGAACCGGTCTGCCCGGTCGAGGCCATCTACTACGAAGACGACGTGCCCGAGCAGTGGGCCGAGTACTACAAGGCCAACGTCGAGTTCTTCGACGACATCGGGTCGCCCGGCGGCGCCGCCAAGGTCGGCGTGATCCACAAGGACCACCCGATCATCTCCGTGCTGCCTCCCCAGGGCTGATTCAGACGTGCTGAAGCCGCTGCCCGACTACCCCTGGGACCAGATGGTCCCCTTCGCGGCCCGGGCGCGAGCGCACTCCGGCGGCATCGTCGACCTGTCGATCGGATCGCCGGTCGACCCGACGCCCGAGGTCATCCGCCAGGCGCTGGCCCACGCCACCGACGCCCACTCCTACCCGCAGACCGCCGGAACGCCGGAGCTGCAGCGGGCGATCATCGACTGGTACGAGCGACGGCGCGGCGTGACCGGCCTCACCGAGAAGAACGTGCTGCCGACCATCGGGTCGAAGGAAATGGTCGCCCTGCTGCCCTTCATGCTCGGGTGCGGCGAGGGTGACACCATCGTGCACCCGCTCGCCGCGTACCCGACGTACAGCATCGGCGCGGCCATGGCCGGAGCGGATGCCCTCGCCGCCGACGACCCCGCCGACTGGCCCGAGACGACGAAGCTGGTCTGGCTGAACAGTCCGGGCAACCCGGATGGCCGGGTCCTGTCGGTCGACGAGCTGCGGGCGGCCGTTGCGCGCGCCCGGGAACTCGGCGCGGTGATCGTCTCCGACGAGTGCTATGCCGAGCTCGGCTGGACCCACGGGTGGGACACCCGGCCGACCCCCAGCATCCTGGACCCCCGCGTGATCGGGCAGGACCGGCACAATGTGCTCGCGCTCTACTCCCTGAGCAAGCAGTCCAACATGGCCGGTTACCGGGGCGCGTTCGCGGCCGGCTGCGCGGACCTGCTCGCCCGGGTGCTGACCGTGCGCAAGCACGCCGGCCTGATGCTGCCGGCGCCGCTGCAGGCCGCCATGGTGGCCGCGCTCGGCGACGATGCGCACGTGACGGTGCAGCGTCGGCGGTATCAGGCGCGCCGCGAGGTGCTGCTGCCTGCGCTGGTGGCGGCGGGTTTCCGCATCACCCGCAGCGAGGCCGGGCTCTACCTTTGGGCGACCGAAGGACGACCGGCCTGGGAATCGATCGGGCGGCTCGCCGGACTGGGCATCTTGGCCGGCCCCGGTCCGTTCTATGGCGACGGCTACCCGCAACACGTGCGCTTCTCGCTCACCGCCACGGACGAACGCATCGCCGCGGCTGCTGATCGGTTGCACGCCGGTCAGTAGTCCATATTCACGAATTGTCAACGCTCTCCAATGGAGCGGGGGCATTCTTGTCGAATGCAACAGTAGGCGGCTGCGCCCATTAGGCTGTATCAGCGTTGACGTCTCCAGACACACCGGTGTGCTGTGGCCATTCGCCACAGACGGTCAGCCACCAGACGGTTAGGTAGTGATATCAGTGACACTCAGTCAGACCCAGGGAGCCGCCGTGAGCGACATCGCCGAGCGAACGCCATCCATCGAACCCAAGCAGGCGACACTGTCGTTTCCCGGCGGATCCGCCGACTTTCCGATCGTGCGCGGCACGGCCGGCGCCTCCGGCATCGACATCTCGACGCTGACCCGCAAATCGGGTCTGGTCACCCTCGATTCCGGGTTCGTGAACACCGCCGCCACGCGGTCGGCGATCACGTTCATCGACGGCGAGAAAGGCATCCTGCGCTATCGGGGCTATCCGATCGAGCAGATCGCCCAGAACTCCAACTTCCTCGAGACCGCCTGGCTGCTGATCTACGGCGCGCTGCCCAGCGCGAGCGAACTCGAGGCCTTCGACACGCGCATCCGTCGTCACACCCTGCTGCACGAAGACCTGCGGCGCCTCTTCGACGTGCTGCCGTACAACGCGCACCCGATGGCCGTGCTCTCCGCCGGCACCTCGGCGCTGGCCGCGTACTACCAGGACGCACTCGACCCCAACGACCCGGAGCAGGTTGAGCTCGCCACCGTGCACCTGCTCTCCAAGCTGCCCGTCATGGCGGCCTACGCCTACAAGAAGAGCATCGGCCAGGCGTTCCTGTACCCCGACAACTCGCTCGGCTACGTGGACAACTTCCTGCGGCTGATCTTCGGCACCCTGGCCGAGCCCTACGAAGTGAACCCGGTCGTCAGTAAGGCCCTCGAACGTTTGCTGATGCTGCACGAGGACCACGAGCAGAATGCGTCCACCTCGACCGTTCGCCTGGTCGGCTCCACCGAGGCGAACCTGTTCGCGTCGGTCTCCGCGGGCATCAACGCGCTCTCCGGGCCGCTGCACGGCGGCGCCAACGAGGCAGTGCTCAAGATGCTCGGCGAGATCAAGGCATCCGGCGAGGGCGTCGAGAAGTTCGTCGAACGGGTCAAGAACAAGGAACAGGGCGTGCGCCTGATGGGCTTCGGCCACCGGGTGTACAAGAACTACGACCCGCGCGCGACCCTGGTCAAGGAGAGCGCCGACGAGGTGCTCGCCGCCCTGGGCGTCAAGGACGACCTGCTCGACATCGCCAAGGAACTCGAGCACATCGCCCTCAATGACGACTATTTCCGGGAGCGCAAGCTCTACCCGAACGTGGACTTCTACACCGGCGTCATCTACAAGGCGATGGGCTTCCCGACGAGTATGTTCACGGTGCTCTTCGCGATCGGCCGTCTGCCCGGCTGGGTGGCGCACTGGCGTGAGATGAACGAGGACCCGACGACCAAGATCGGTCGCCCACAGCAGCTCTACATCGGATCCCCGGCCCGCGACTTCCCGCACCGCTAGCCTGAACGCGGCGTGGCGCGGTGCCGCTGCGCTGGGTGCCGTGCCGCTGGGTTTCGCTTTCGCTGGGTGTCGCGCCGCTTGCCCCAGAAGTCTCCGTCGAACCAATTCGACGGAGATTTTGCCGGAAGAGCCGCTTTCGGGGCCGTTTAAGGTGTTGACAGCGAAAATCTCCGTCGAATTCGTCAGGGGGGCGAGGGGCAAGCGGAGCGGCGTGTGCAGGGGCATCCGTTGCGACCTAAAACCGGACAATTTTGCGGCTCACCGTGTTTTCAGGCGGGTTGGTCGGCGTGTCGCGAAAATCTCCTGGGTTACGGTGCGGTCGGTGCGGTCGGTGCGGTCGGTGCGGTCGGTGCGCGGCGACGGATGCGGGGTACCCGGATCAGGCGTGCAGCTGGGCGTTCAGCACGATGCCGGTGCCGCTGCGCTGCAGCACCTCGACCGCACCCGAAACCGAGTTGCGGCGGAACAGCAGGTTCGCGACCCCGGAGAGTTCGACCGCTTTCACCGACGGGATCCTGCCGTCGGCCGTACGCGGCTGACCCGGCAACAGAACCTTGGTGCCGGCGGTCACGTAGAGCCCCGCCTCGACGACGCTGTCGGCCCCGATGGAGATGCCCACCCCCGAATTGGCGCCGAGCAGCGCTCGTTCGCCGATCGACACCCGTTCGGTGCCGCCGCCGGAGAGCGTGCCCATGATGGAGGCACCACCGCCGATGTCGGCGCCGTCACCCACGACCACGCCCTGGGAGATCCGCCCCTCGACCATGGAGGTGCCGAGCGTACCGGCGTTGAAGTTGACGAAACCCTCGTGCATCACCGTGGTGCCGGGGGAGAGGTGGGCCCCCAGGCGCACCCGTGAGGCGTCCGCGATCCGCACCCGATCGGGCGTGACGTAGTTCAGCAGCGGTGGGAACTTGTCGATCCCGGTCGCCTGGATGCCGTGGCGCTGCAGGGCCGGCCGCAGCCGGGTGAAATCGGCGGGCAGCATCGGGCCGGCGTTGGTCCAGACCACGGCCGGCAGGTAGCCGAAGATGCCGTCGAGGTTGAGGGTGTTCGGGCGCACCAGCAGGTGCGAAAGCAGGTGGAGGCGCAGGTAGGCATCCGACGTTCCGGCCGGCGCCGCGGTGAGGTCGATCTCGACCGTGACGGCCTCGATCCGCACCTGGCGCCTCGGGTCCTCCCCGGCGAATTCCTCGAGCTCGGACGGCACGATCCAGCGGTCGCGGCCGGCCGGCAGGGTGCCGAGCCGGGGTGCCGGGAACCAGGTGTCCAGCACCGTGCCGTCGCCGGCGACGGTGGCGAGGCCGTAGCCCCAGGCGTTCGAGGGGGAAACGGATGTCGGGGGCACGGCGGTGATCATGCCTCTAGGTTAGTAGAGTGCCCCAAAACGCCGTGAACCTAGACCTCTCCGCGACCTCGATCGAGCTCACCCGCGCACTCTGCGACATCGAGTCGGTCTCCGGTGACGAGACCGCCATCGCCGACGCGGTCGAACGCGCTCTCGCCGGGTTCCCGCACCTCGAAATCATCCGTGACGGCGACACCGTCGTGGCCCGCACCAATCTCGGCCGGGCCCAACGTGTGATCATCGCCGGCCACCTCGACACGGTCCCGGTGAACCGCAACCTGCCGACGCGGTTCGAGACCGTCGACGGCGTCGACTACCTCTGGGGCCGCGGCACGGTCGACATGAAGGCCGGCGTGGCCGTGCAGCTCAAGCTGGCCGCCGAACTGACCGCACCCATCGTCGACGTGACGTGGATGTGGTACGACCACGAGGAGGTATCCGACGACCTCAACGGCCTCGGCCGCCTCGCCCGCAACCGTCCCGACCTCTTCGAGGGCGACTTCGCCATCCTCGGCGAGCCCACCAACAGCCAGGTCGAGGGTGGCTGCAACGGCAACGTGCGAGTGGAGATCCGCACTTTCGGGCTGCGCGCCCACTCCGCCCGCAGCTGGGTCGGCGACAACGCCATCCACAAGATCGGGCCCGTCATCGACATCCTGGCTGCCTACGAGCCGCGGCAGGTCGAGGTCGAGGGCCTCGTCTACCGTGAGGGCCTCAACGCCGTCGGTATCGTTGGCGGCATCGCCGGCAACGTCATCCCCGACGAGTGCATGGTGCACGTGAATTATCGTTTCGCCCCGAGTCGCACCTCGGCGGAGGCCGTCCTGCACCTGGAAGACCTCTTCGCGGGCTACGAGATCACTATCGTGGACCGGGCCGAGGGCGCCCGGCCAGGCCTGGACGCACCGTTGGCCCTGCAATTCCTGACGGCGGTCGGCGGCAAGGCCAAGCCCAAATACGGCTGGACGGATGTCGCACGGTTCTCCGCGCTCGGCATCCCCGCCGTCAACTACGGCCCCGGCGACCCGCTGAAAGCCCACGCCGACGATGAGCGCGTCGCCCTGGCGCAGATCACGGACTGCGAGGACGGCCTCCGCGCGTGGCTGAGCACAAGCGTCGGGTAGCCCCGGCACCGCTCAGTGGCGCAGTCGGCGGCCCGGCCGGCAGCCGCTCCTACTGGTGGGCCCGTCTTCTACTCGTGCCGTGGTGGACCCTGGTCACCCTGATCTGGGCCGCGTCCCGGATCGTCACCACGGCCCTGGTGCTGCTGCTCGCCAACGTTCAGGGTGCCAACCCCTGGACTGGCGCATCGCCGGGTTATGCGGAGTTCGCGAACATGTGGGACGCCCGCTGGTACAACATCGTCGCCGTCACCGGCTACCCTTCGGTGCTGCCGCTGACCGCCGGTGGGGAGATCGCCGAGAACGCGTGGGCCTTCATGCCGGGGTACCCGGTGGTCGTGCGCCTGCTGATGGCACTCAGCGGCGCTCCGTGGGCACCCGTGGCCGTGGTCGTGTCCCTGGCCGCGAGTCTGGGCGCCGCCCTGCTCTTCTACAGGCTGATGCGCACGGTGCAGCCGCACACTGTGGCCCTGTTCGCCGTGGTGCTCTTCTGCGTGGCCCCGCTGTCGCCCGTGCTCCAGTTCGGCTACGCCGAGTCGCTGTACCTCTTCCTGCTCATCCTGGCGCTCCTCCTGCTGCTCGAGCGGCGGTATGTGCTGCTGTTCCCGGTGATCGCCGTGATGGCGCTGACCCGGCCGAGCGGCCTGGCCTTTGCGCTCGCGCTGGGGCTGCACTGCGTGCACCGCTGGATCGCCCGGGCGAGAGACCCCTTCCCGGTGAGAGAACGGATGCTGGCGGCATCCGTGGCCGTGTTCAGCGGCATCTCCGGACTGGCCTGGCCGGCCATCGCCTGGATCATTACCGGGTCGATTACGGCCTACACCGACACAGAGTTGGCTTGGCGATCGGCCTACATCGGCTACCAGGAGCTCGTTCCGTTCACCGCCTGGTTCCAGGGCGGCGTCTGGTGGCTCGGGATGCCGCTCGGCATCGTCGTCGTCTCGGTGCTGATCCTGGCCTTCGGCCTGACCCTGTTCCTCCCGGCCGTTCGCCGGCTGGGCGTCGACCTGCGCTTCTGGCTGGCCGGCTACGGTCTCTACCTGCTGGCGGTCTTCTTCCCGCAGTCGAGCACCTTCCGCCTGCTGATGCCGATGTTTCCGCTGCTCGGAGCCGTGGCCCAACCGCGGAGCACGCTGTACCGGGTGGGGATGGTGCTGCTGTTCATTGCCGGCCAGTGGGGCTGGCTCCTGCTGTGCTGGGGGGTCGACGGAGCGGACTGGACACCTCCCTAATTACAGTCTCAGCGCGCAATGGCAGATAATAGAAGTTCAGACGAATGAATGGAAGGGGAGTTCATGGCGGCCATGAAGCCAAGGACCGGAGACGGGCCAATGGAGGCTGTAAAAGAGGGGCGCCTCATCATCGTGCGTGTTCCGCTCGAAGGTGGAGGCCGACTTGTCGTCTCTGTGAACGACGCTGAAGCCAAAGAGCTTCACGATGCCCTCGCCGGCGTAGTCCAGCCGACCGTATAGTTCCAGAACGGCCGCGCAGCTCAGGCTGCGCGGCCGTTTTTTTGTGCACGGGGATGCGCGTTCGACGGAGATTCGTCGCGCTGTCCGCCGCCGGAGGGTGAGCTTAGCGAAACCCGGCGGGCCAGCCTGCAACCCCGCCCCAGGTGGTTGAGCCTGTCGAAACCCGGCGACTCTATCGCTAAACCCGCCCCCCGGTGGTTGAGCCTGTCGAAACCCGGCGACTCTATCGCTAAACCCGCCCCCCGATGGTTGAGCCTGTCGAAACCCGGCGACCCGGTCTCCGAGCCCGGCCACGGACCCCCGGCCGAACGAATTCGACGGAGATTTTGCTCAAACCCCGCCCAGAACATCTGGGGTGACCCAGTGTTTCCGGACAGTCCTCCTGAATTCAGGATTGGATAGACAAATGGAACACGAGAAACACAAGCACTTCAGCCCGGAGTTTCGGGCTGCCGCGGT
>NZ_SOGK01000108.1:0-42268 GCF_004564305.1 Cryobacterium sp. TMT3-29-2 | reverse complement strand
GCTCATGAGGACCTCCGTGACTTGTGAAGACGTTAGATACCTCCACTAAGTCCGGAGGTTCTCCCTTTTCACAAGCCGCGAAGTGTCACCAACGTCCTGGCCGGGTACAGCTAGGGTCGTAGGAAATGGTGCAGACGATCTCCCCGGCCCTCGCCCGCCGGATCGCGCTCGGCGCGCAGGGCTTCGGCCGCGCGTCGGCCGTGACGCCGGGCATCCGTCAGCTGGATACCCTGGTGAACCGGCTCGCACTGCTGCAGATCGACTCGGTGAACGTCTTCGAGCGCAGCCACTACCTGCCGGCATTCAGCCGCCTCGGCGTCTACGACAAGGCGCAGTTGGACCGGCTGACGTCGGGCCGCGAGTCGCGGTTCACGGAGTACTGGGCGCACGAGGCGTCCTTCCTGCCCCGCGACGCCTGGCCGCTGTTCGGCTGGCGGATGCGGGATTTCCGGGATAGGTCGGCGACCGAGGCGTGGGCGCAGGGCAACCGGCCGATGCTCGACTGGCTGCTGGCTGAGCTCGCCGCCAACGGTCCCCTCCGCGCGAGCGCGATCGAGCACGACGCGAACCGGCGCAGCGGCCCGTGGTGGGGCTGGTCGGACGTGAAGACCGGGCTGGAGACCCTGTTCCGCTGGGGTGACGTGGCCATCATGGGCAGGGAGCGGTTCGAGCGGGTCTACGGGCTTCCGGAGCAGGTGTTCCCGCCGGGGCTCCTCGAGCGGACCGTCAGCCGGGACGACGCGCACCGGGAACTGGTGAGTCGCTCGGCCCGGGCGCACGGCATCGGCACGGTGACGGACTTCGCCGACTACTTCCGGCTGCGCGGCCCGGCGACCCGGGCGGCCATCCGCGACCTCGAGGATGCCGGCGAGCTCCTCCCGGTCGAGGTGCCGGGGTGGGGAGCAGGCGGCGCCCCCGGGGCGGCCTGGCTGCACCGCGACGCCCGGCTGCCGCGCCGGATGGATGCCGCAACCCTGCTGTCCCCCTTCGACCCGGTCGTCTGGGAACGCGCCCGCGCACTGCGGGTGTTCGGCTTCCATTACCGGATCGAGATCTACACTCCCGAGCCGAAGCGGGTGTTCGGCTACTACTGCCTGCCCGTGCTGCTCGGCGACACGATCGTGGGCCGGGTCGACCTCAAGAACGACCGGCAGGCGCGCGTTCTGCGGGTGCGCGCCGCGTGGGCGGAGCCCGGTGCGCCGACGGACACGGCGGAGCGTCTCGCATCCGTTCTCCGGGAGGCCGCCGCCTGGCAGGGCCTGCCGGAGATCGAGGTGGAACCGCGCGGCAATCTCGCCGGCGCGCTGGCCGCCGAACTGCGCCGCTAGGCAGCGCGGGCAAACTAGGCAGTGCCCGTTCCGGTCGAGAGCGACCGGCGGAAGGGGCGCTCTCGACCGGAACGGGGCTCTAGAACTGGCGGCCCATCGTGTGCAGGCGTTCGACGCGCTCGGCGATCGGCGGGTGCGTGGCGAAGAGCTTGTCCATCACGCCGGGCTTGAGCGGGTCGGCGATCCAGAGGTGGGCCATCGACGTGTTCTGCTTCTTCATCGGGCGACCGTAGGCCTCGAGTTTGCCGAGGGCGCTGGCCAGGGCATCCGGATGCCGCGTGGTCAGGGCTGCCGTGGCATCCGCCAGGTACTCGCGCTGCCTCGACACCGCCAGCTGCACGACCGTGGCGATCAGGGGTGCCACGAGCATGGCGACGAGGCCGACCACCATGATCACGGGGCTGCCGTTGTTCTTGCTGTTCCGGCCGAAGAACGCCATCCGCAGGAAGATGTCGGAAATGAACCCGACGGCCACGACGAGGCCGAACACGACCATCGACAGGCGGATGTCATAGTTGCGCACGTGGCCGAGCTCGTGCGCCATGACGCCCTCGAGCTCGGAATCGGTCATGATCTCCAGCAGACCGGTGGTGGCCGCCACGATCGCGTGCTCCGGGTCGCGCCCGGTGGCGAAGGCGTTCGGCGCCGGGTCGTTGATCACATAGATAGCGGGCATGGGGGTGCCGGTGGTGATCGAGAGATTCTCGACGATGTTCCAGAGCCTCGGGTTCTCCGACTGGCTGTTGATGCGGATGCCGCCGCTCATCGCGATCGCCTGGCGCCCAGCCACGAAGTACTGCACCACGGCGTACCCCGTGGCGACGACGACCGTGAGGATCAGGATGCTGTAGTTCCCGGGCGTGCTGTAGACGGCGTTGGCGAGCCAACCGAGGCCCGCGATGATGACGATGAACAGGATGATGATGAAGACGGTGTTGCGCTTGTTGCGCGCAATAGCGCTGTACATGGCCGCCTGCCGTTAGAACTGGACGCGTGGCGGCTCCGCGATGGCAGCGGAGTCGGACACCTCGAAGAAGTCTCGCTGGGTGAACCCGAGGTTGCGGGCGATGAGGTTGTTGGGGAAGACCTGGATCTTCGTGTTCAGTTCCCGCACGCCGCCGTTGTAGAACCGGCGTGACGCCTGGATCTTGTCCTCAGTGTCGACGAGTTCGCCCTGCAGCTGCAGGTAGTTCTGGCTCGCCTGCAACTGCGGGTAGGCCTCCGCCACGGCGAAGATGCTGCGCAGGGCGGTCTGCATGTGGTTCTCGGCGGCGGCGGACTCGGCCGGACCCTGAGCGTTGAGCGACTCGGCCCGTGCCTTGGTGACGTTCTCGAAGACGGCCCGCTCGTGTGCCGCATAGCCCTTGACCGTCTCGATCAGGTTGGGGATCAGGTCGGCCCGGCGCTTCATCTGGACGGTGATATCACTCCATGCCTCGTCCACGCGCACCTTGAGGGTGACGAGGGAGTTGTACGTCG
Organism: Cryobacterium sp. TMT3-29-2; assembly: GCF_004564305.1. Lineage (NCBI taxonomy): Bacteria > Bacillati > Actinomycetota > Actinomycetes > Micrococcales > Microbacteriaceae > Cryobacterium > Cryobacterium sp. TMT3-29-2. Next base: position 39,461 of record NZ_SOGK01000108.1, on the reverse strand, counting down.
CCCAGAGGTAGATACCAATGATGACGACGAGTGCAACAACGATGAGGACCGGGATGAGCCATTCCATGGCAGCTTCTCCTTGTGATGAGGCGGGGCGAGCAGGCAGGCCGCGGCGGCGTTTCTACGACGCAGAACTATCATAACCGCGTGCCCTGGCGCTCACATGCGCTTCCCGACACACTCCAAGAAACGGTGAGCCGCGCCGTCGTTCCCGACCCTCAACGAGCCGAGAGCACCTTCTGCAGCCAGCGATAGGAGGTTTTGGGGGTGCGCGTGCGCGTGCCGTCCTGGAAGTCGACGTGCACGAGGCCGAACCGCTGGGTGTAGCCGGCCGTCCATTCGAAGCTGTCCAGCAGGGACCAGATCGTATACCCCTGCAGGATGACTCCGTCGGCGATTCCGCCGGGGGCCACCGCGGCGAGCGCGGCCGTGATGTGTTCGGCCAGGTAGTCGATCCGGGCCGGGTCGTGCACGGCACCCCACTTGTCGGCCACATCGGGGAAGCTTGCTCCCCCGGCCGTGATGCAGACCGGCGGCAAGTTGTCCGCGTAGCGGTCCCGCAGTTCGCCGAGGGCCACTCCGAGGTATTCGGGGGCGATGGCGGTGCCGGCATTGGTCACCGGGAACTCGCGGAACGGGGTGACGTGGAAGGGGAACGCGATCACCTTCTCCGGCGGCTCCCCGAAGGGCGGTCCGCTCGGGGTTCTCGGGGCCGCGGGGCCGGCCTTGATCCGGCTCGGCTGGGAGTAGTCCAGCCCGTAGAAGTCCAGCGGCTGGTGGATGGTGCGCAGGTCGTCCGGCTCGGTTTCCAGCAGCATCCGCAGGGGCACCTGGTAGGGCTCGGGCGGTTCCGGGTAGCGGCCGAGCAGCACCGCGTCGGCGTACAGGCGGTTGTGCAGCACGTCGAAGAGCTCGGCGGCGCGCGAGTCGGCTTCACGGTCGCTGGCGGCCTGCACGGGCGAGTGCACGGTCGAGATCCCGATCCGGCCGCGCACATCGGCGGCGCGCAACCCCTGCACGGCAAGGCCGTGCCCCAGCAGCTGGTGGTGCGCCGCCGGCAGGGCGCCGAAGAGCCGGGTCTCCCCCGGGGCGTCGGTGCCGAGGGCGTAACCGTTCAGGGTCACCGTCGCGGGATCGTTCAGGGTCAGCCAGGAGTCGATCCGGTCACCGAACACCGCGCCGACCTGGTGCGCGTAGTCGCCGAAGCGCAGCGCGGTGTCCCGGTTCAGCCAGCCGCCGCGCAACCGGAGCGGCGTGTCCCAGTGGAACAGGGTCGCCATCGGGCTGATCCCGGCGACCAGGAGCCCGTCGAGCAGCCGGTCGTAGAAGGCCAGGCCGGCCCGGCTGAGCGGGCCGCGGCCGTCGGGCTGCAACCGGGACCAGGCCAGGGAGAACCGGTAGACGTCCGCGCCCAGTTCGCGGAGCAGGGTGATGTCCTGGTCGAGGCGGTTGAAGTGGTCAGTCGACACGGATGCGTTGGAGCCGTCCCTGATGCGCCCGGCGGTGGCCGTGAACGGGTCCCAGCTCGATTCGCCGCGACCGCCCTCCCGAGCGCCGCCCTCGATCTGGAACGCGGAGGTGGCCACACCGAGGGTGAAGCCGTCGGGCAGCCGGTCACCCAGCTCCCCCGCCCGGTGTTCCCAGGCGCGTGCGGTGGGGGTGTTGCTGTTGCTCATCGACCCAGGACTCTTTCCAGATAGCTGTTGTTGAAGCGTCGCTCGGGGTCAAGCCTGTCACGCACCGAGAGGAAGTCGTCGAAGTGCGGGTAGTCGGAGCGCAGGGACGCCGCATCCCGGTCGTGCATCTTGCCCCAGTGCGGACGCCCGCCGTGAGCGCGCATGATGGCCTCGACCGCCTGGAAGTAGGCGGCGGGGTCCTCCCGGTAGTACCGGTGCACGGCGATGTAGCCGGTGTCCCGGCCCGTGGCGGTCGACAGCCAGACGTCGTCGGCCGCGGCCGAGCGCACCTCGATCGGGAACGAGATGCGCCAGCCACGCGCCTCTATCAGCGCGCGCACCTCGCGCAGCGCGTCCGGCACCACGGCCCGCGGCAGGGCATATTCCATTTCTCGAAAACGCACCGTGCGGTTGGTCACGAACACGCGGTGCGAGACATCCGTGAATTCGCGTTTCCCGCTCCGCCGGGATGCCAGCCGGTTGAATCCCGGCACCGTCGCCGGCAGCGCGGCACCCAGGCCGCAGATCCCGCGGTAGACGCCGTTCGCGAGCAGTTCGTCGTCGACCCACCGGGAGACCCGTCCGAGCGGCGACCGGCCGGACTCCAGGGGCTGCCGGGTGTTGGTCTTGGTCAGGGCGGTCTCGGTGTGCGGGAACCAGAAGAACTCGAAGTGGTCGCTGCGCTCGGTCCGGTCGAGGTAGCCCTCGAGCACCTCCTCCAGCGGCTCGGCGGCCTCCACCGCGTGCAGCAGGAAGGCAGGCACGCACTGCAGGGTCACATCCACCATGATTCCGAGCGCGCCCAGCCCGAGGCGGGCCGCCGGCAGCAGCTCCGCGTTCTCCGTGGCGCTTACGCGTAGCAGGGTGCCGTCGCCGGTCACCAGGGTCAGCGCCACGACCTGGGTCGCCAGGCCGCCGAACCGGCCGCCGGTGCCGTGGGTCCCGGTGGACGTGGCGCCGGAGATCGTCTGCCGGTCCACGTCGCCCAAATTCGGCAGGGCCAGACCGTAGGGCCGCAGCAGGCGGGGCAGTTCGAACAGGCGGGTTCCCGCGGCCAGCGTGACCTGCCCGGCCACGGTGTCCACACCGATCAGCCCGGCGAGGTCCAGCAGGTCGAGCTGCACCCCCGGTGCCAGCGCGATGCCGGAGAAGCTGTGCCCGGAGCCCACGGCCTTGACCCGGAGGCCCACCTTGCCGGCCGCCACGACGGCGCGCTGCACTGCTGCGACACTCGACGGCCGTTCCACCCGGACCGGCGTCACGGCCTCGTTCCGGGCCCAATTGCGCCATACCGCTCCGCTCGCAGTCACAGAAAGGCCTTCCCCTCGCCCCGGTAGGTCGGCAGGATGTCGACCACCCTCCCATTCTCGACCAGTGCGAATTCGTTCACGTGCTCGCTCAGCTCCCCCGATTTGGTGTGCCGCGCCCAGACGCGGTCCCCCACACGGAGCCGGGCCGCTGCGGCCCCGGTCAGCGGCGTCTGCACCTCGCCGGCCATCTCCCGCGGAACCAGGCTGAGGCCCTCCGGCCAGACCAGGCGCGGCATCCGGTCGGCCCCGGGCACCCCGGACGCGATCCAGCCGCCACCGAGCAGCACGGCCGTATCGGGGCTGGGCTTCCGCACCACGGAGAGGGCGACCGCGGCCGCCGGCGCGGGACGGAAACTCGCGTAGTTGTCGAAGAGGTGGCCGCCGAAGAAGCCGCTGCCGACGGCGATGTCGGTGATGGATGCGTCAGCGCGCGTGCTCTCGACCGAGCCCGTTCCGCCTCCGTTCACGAACTCGAGGGGCGCGACCTCCCGGACCGCGGCGACGGCCGCACTGCGCCGCTCCGCCAGTTCCCCGACGGACCGGCGCCGCACCCAGCGGGTGACCAGACCCCGGAGCGGTTTCCCGGCCGGTTTGTCGCCGATGCCCGCCACCTGCGCCTCGTAGCTCATCACGCCGACGAGGGAGAAGCCGGGACGGGCTGCGATGGCGGCCCCGAGCCGACGGGCCTCGCCCGGAGTGTGCACGGGTGAACGCCAGACACCCAGGTGTCCGAGCACGGGGGTGTTCCAGGCTGCGTCCAGTTCTAGACAGACCCGGATCGGGACCCGGCTGCCGGGCGGGAGCACGGCGTCGATGAAGTCGAGGTGGGCGATCGAGTCGACCATCAGGGTGACCGTGGCGGCCAGTTCCGGCGAACGGCCCAGCCGCCGGATCGCGGACCGGTCGGCCGTGGGGTAGCCGACGAGCACATCCGTCACCGTCTCCGCCAGCCAGAGCGCCTCGGCCAGGGTGTAGGCCAACACACCCCGATAGCCGGGCAGGGCCAGGATTGCCTCGACCACGCCGCGCACCCGGATCGACTTCGACGCGACCCGGAGCGGGGTGCCGGCGGCGCGATCCAGCAGGTCGTACGCGTTGTGGCGCAGCGCCCCCAGGTGCAGGGCGGCGACCGGGGAGTCCAGGTGGGCCGTCGCGGCCGTCAGTTCGGCCCAGAACAGCCCGGGATTCTGCCAGGGACGGCTCGAGGGACGGTGGGAGAGGTCGAGCATCAGCGCGCCGCCTTCATTAGCCGGGACCGAGGACGCCCGGTGCGGTGACCTGGCCACGGCCGCCCGTCGCCTTCCCGGGGAAAGTAACGGCTCGGATGGCCCAGCGACAGTATGCCCCATGGCTCCGCCGATCACGAATGGGTGACATCGCCCTCATTCCGCGTGTCGCACGTTGACTTTCCCGGCGCTGGCCCGTGAAATGGTCACAGGGGGATTCATGTTCGGGACAGGTGAGGCCGGTTCGGGCACAACGCCCGGGTGCCGTCGCCGACGAACGACGCCTCGCACTCTGCCCCTGTTCGTCTCCCTGGTCGGCTTGCTGCTGCTCGGCACCGCGGCCCCGGCGTTCGCGGAGCCGAGTCCCACACCGACTCCCACACCGGCCCCCACCGTCGAGCGGGAGCCCAGGGCGGCCCCGACGAGCGCGCCGACCATCGTCAGCCCACCGCCGGGGACCTTTGTGGGCAGCGGAACCACCACCGTCTCCGGAACGGGTGAAACCGGCCAGGAGATCCAGTTGCTCTCCCCCGTCGCCGGCCAGGACCCGCTCTGCTTCGACGTGGTTGACGCCGGCGAGTGGAGTTGCGCCGCGGTCTCCCTGCCGAGCGGGCCATCCGTTCCGCTCCGGGTCGTCGTCACCGGCGCCTCCGACCTCGCCGCCGAGCACACCATCGCCGTGCTGGCCGCCCCTCGGGTGACGGGCGGCCCGACCGGCGGGACCCTGACCAACGGCACGGTGCGCGGCACCGGCTATCCGGGGGCCTCCGTCATCGTCACAATGACCGGCGGACCCCGCTGCACGGCCACCGCCGACGCCTCGGGCGCCTGGTCGTGCACGTTCGCCGACGGGCTCGCCGGCGGGGAGGCCGAGGTCACGGCCAGCCAACAGACGAGCTATAGCAGTCCCTCGTGGTCCAACCGGAGCGCCCCGGTCGTTCTCGACTTCGATCGCGACCGGCCGGCGGCACCGACGCTGAGCACGCCGGCGCCCGGCGCCCGGCTCCCGCTCACCGGTGCCGACTACGCGGGGTCCGGTGAGGAGGGTGCGACGGTGCGAGTCTTCGCCGGCCCATATGAGCTCTGCAGCACCGTTGTCGTGTCCGGGTCGTGGATTTGCTCGGCCGGCGGGGTCGCCGCCGGTTCCTACCGGGTGATCGCCGTGCAGCTCGACCCGGCGGGCAACCTCGGCCCGGGCAGCCCCGGCGTGGACGTGTTCTACGGCGACCCTGCCCCGTCCGGCTCCGCCGCCCCGGGAACGGCCGTGCCTCCCACTGCCGCGCCCGCCGCTCCGGCCGCCCCACCGCCTTCCTCGGCCGCGGTCCCGGAGCACTCCTCACCCGGTGCCGCTGCACCCGCGTCGCCGACACCGCAGGCTGACAGCCCGACCGTAGACCTCGCCATCCCCCTGCCGGGCGGCTGGAGCGACCCCACCCGGTTCGCGACCGCCGTGCTGCCGCCGTGGTCGACGCCCGACCTGTCCTGGTTCCAGGCGGCGCTGCTGGCGCTCGGCGCCCTCCTGTTGTTGTGCGTTCCGGCCCGTCTCCTCGCCGGGACCGTGTCCCGGGCCCGCGACGGACGCCCCCTCTGGCCGGGCATGCCGATCGCGGGCCGCAACCGCGCCCGCGAGGAATTCGAGACCGTTCCCGAGCTCCCGCTGAACCGGTGGCTGGTGGCCGGTGCCGCCGTGCTGGCCGCGGCCACCCTCGTCATGCTGTCGGGCCCGGTCACCAGCCAGCCGGCCTACCTCCGACTGCTGCTGGCCGTCACGCTGGCGCTCCTCGTCGTCAACGCGGTCGGAGCCCTCGTACCGCTGTGGTGGAGCTCCCGCGTGTGGCGGGTGAAGGCATCCGTCACATTCCTGCCTCGCTACCTGCTGCTGGTCGCCCTGACCGCCCTGGCCTCCCGGGCCCTCGACATTCATCCGGCCCTGGTCTTCGGGCTTCTCGGCAGCGTCACCGTGGCCCCCGAGGCGCTGGCGCCGCGGCGCGGCCCGCTCGCCGCCGTTCGGGCCGGCAGCCTGATCGGTCTGGCCGTTCTCGGCTGGCTGACGCTGGGAATTCTTCCGGCAGCGGACGGCTTCCTCAGTTCCCTCGCCGCCGAGATCGCCACCAGCGTGGTGCTGGCCGCGATCGGTTCGGCGGCACTGGTGCTGGTCCCGATCGGACGCACCAGTGGACGGAGCATCCTCGCCTGGTCACCGCCGATCTGGGCGTGCCTGACGGTGCTCGCCTTCACAATCATGTTCGGGGTGCTGTCCCCGGCGGTGGATCTCTGGCACGCCGGCGGCAGCCTCAACCTCTGGTGGGTGGCGGGCGCCCTCTTCACCGTCGTCAGCGTGAGCGCCTGGGCCTGGCAGCGGTTCGTCACCCCCGCCAGACTCTGAGCATCGCCCGGGTTCGCTCTCGGGCGGTCAGCGTCAGCGGGTCAATATCGCCCGCGCGCTGATGAACGACCCGACCGTCCTGGTCGTCGCTGAGCCAACGAGCGCACTCGACCAGGAGCGCGGTTCCCGCATCCTGGAGCTGATCCTGCGGCTCACCGTCGAGCACGACACCGCCACGGTGCTGGTCACCCATGTTCGGCGGCTGCTGCCGCTGACGGACTCCGTGCACACCCTGGTCGACGGCACCCTGACGACGACCCGGCACGCCGTGGCCGCGTAGCGGTGCGGCGGCCTCCCCGCACGCTATCGTCGAGAGCGTGCGCCTCGGAGTCCTTGATGTCGGTTCGAACACCGTCCACCTGCTGGTTGTCGACGCGCACGCGGGCGCCCAGCCGGTGCCGATGGCCTCGGACAAGGCTGTGCTGCGCCTGATGCGCTACCTCACGCCCGAGGGCGCGATCACCGACGAGGGGTGCACCGCGGTGCTCGAGTCGGTGCGGAATGCGGCCGAGGTGGCACGGCGCCACCAGGTCGACGACCTCTTGCCGTTCGCCACCTCCGCCCTCCGCGAGGCCGTGAACGGACCCGAACTGCTCGCCCGGGTCGAGCGGGAGACCGGCGTCGCACTGCAGGTCCTGTCCGGTGAGGACGAGGCCCGACTGACGTTCCTGGCCGTTCGGCGCTGGTACGGCTGGTCGGCCCGGGACATCCTGCTGTTCGACATCGGGGGCGGCTCCCTGGAGATCGCCGCGGGCGGGAACGAGGTGCCCGCGGTGGCGCTGTCGTTGCCGCTGGGCGCCGGCCGGTCCACGATCGGCTTCCTGCACGACGACCCGCCCCTGCCCAAGCAGGTCGCCGCGCTCCGCGACCATGCGGCCGCCGTGCTCCAGGACGCCCTGGTCGCATTCGAGGGTCTCCCCGCGGCGCACCACGTCGTCGGTTCGTCCAAAACCATCCGCTCACTGGCCAAGCTGGCCGGTTCCACCTCGGAGGGTTTCGGCTCGGGCGAACGGATGCAGCTGACGCGTTCCCAGTTGGACGACTGGGTGCCGCGGCTGGCCCGCATCCCGGCCGAGGCCCGCCCGGCGCTGCCCGGCATCACCGCCGACCGCACCTTCCAGATCGTGGCCGGCGGCATCGTGCTCAGCGCCGCGATGGCCGCGTTCCGCGTGACCGAGCTGGAAGTGTCGCCGTGGGCGCTGCGCGAGGGCATCATCCTGAGGTACCTGGACCACCTGGAGTAGCGACCCCTCACCAATTCGACGGAGATTCTGCCGAAAATGGCCTCAACCCGGCCCCTATCCGGCTCTCAGACCACAATCTCCGTCGAACTGGTTCCGCCCGCGGCGCGGCTCAGGTCACCGCAGCGCCTTGGCTTTGAGCGCCGCGTACTCCTCGGCGGTGATGGTGCCGGTGTCGAGCAGCGCTTTCGCCTTGGTGATCTCGTCCGCAGCCCCGCCCGTGCCGGCGACCGAGCGCACGTACTGTTCCGTGGCGGACTGGTTCTGCTGAGCCGCGCGCATCTGCCGCTCGGCCATTCCCTTACCCCGGGCGATCAGGTAGATCAGCGCGGTCAGGAACGGCACGAAGACGAGGAACAGCATCCAGGCGGCCTTGCCCCATCCGCTGAGGGTGTGGTCACGGAAGATGTCCCCGATGATCGAGAAGAGCACCATCAGGTAGGCGATGAACGCGAATGTCCAGAAGAAGAACCAGATGATGTCCCACGTGGCTTGCAGAAAGTCCATGATGCTGCTCCTTCGTCGGGAAAAGGCACATCACGGGGAGGCGACGGCCGTGTCACTCGCAGATGGTAGCGCGACGGAACCACGGCGGAAAGGCCGCCTCACCCGGATAAAGCGTGCAGCAGGGCCGGGCCGGTTCGCTGTGTCGTTCCGTGCAGTGCCCCCGCTGGGGGTCGAACCCAGACTGTGACGATTTTAAGTCGTCTGCCTCTGCCATTGGGCTACGGGGGCGCGCTCGGTGAATCCGAACGCCTCAAGCGTAGGTGCTGCGGGCGTCACCGGTTTCTCCCGTTGACGCCCGCAGCCGCTGCTATTTGGCGGCTGCTGACGCCGTGGCCTTCTCGGTCGTCTCTGCCGTGGCGATCTTCTCGGCCTCGACAGCCCTGTCGGCCGCGCTCTTGCGCGGAGCGCGGGGCGCCCGCACGGCGGCCTTGACGGCGGGAACCGTGCCAGGGGCGGCGGAGGCCGAGGCCTTGGCCTTGGCCGATGCGGCGGCGGTCGCCGGCGCCTTGGCCGGCGCGGCAGCATCCGCGGCGGGCTTGGGGCGGGAGGCGAACTCCACGAACGTGGCCCGAGGGTTCTCCACCGCGGCGAGCGAGACGATGTCTCGACCGAGGAAGAAGTTGTTCATCCAGCCCAAGATGACGCGCAGCTTGCGCTCCCAGCTGGGCATGGCGAGGCCGTGGTAGCCGCGGTGGGCGAACCAGGCCGGCAGACCCGTGAAGGCGACCTTGCCGGACTGGAAGACACCGGAACCGATGCCGAGGCCGGCAACCGCGCCCTTGTTCTTGTGCAGGTAGTCCTTGGGAGCCTCGCCGCGCAGCACCGCGACGATGTTCTTCGCGAGGAGCTTGCCCTGGCGCACAGCGTGCTGGGCGTTGGGAACGCAGAAGCCGCCCACTCCCCCACCGCTGAGGTCGGGGACGGCGGTGATATCGCCGGCACCCCAGGCGTCGGCGATGATCTCGTCGTCGGTTCCGACGCGCAGGTCGGGGCGCACCTGGATCCGCCCGCGGTCCTCGATCGGCAGGTCGGTGTGGCGCACGATGGCCGGGTTCGCCATGACTCCGGCGGTCCAGACGATCAGGTCGGTCTCGAAACTCTCACCGGTGGACAGCTCGACCTTGCCGCCGACCGCGCTGGTCAGCTGCGTGTTGAGGTGGATCTGAGCGCCGCGTTCGTCGAGGTGCTTGATGACCCAGAGGCTGGTCGGCAGCGAGACCTCGGGCATGATGCGCCCCATCGCCTCGATCAGGTGGAAGTGGGTGTCGTCGAACCCGATCTGCGGGTAGGACTTGAGTAGCGATGACGCGAAGGAACGCAGCTCGGCGAAGACCTCGATGCCGGCGAAGCCGCCGCCGATGACGACGAAGGTGAGCAGGCGGTCCCGCTCGGGACCGGCCGGCAGCAGTGCCGCCTTGTCGAAGTTCGTGAGCATGCGGTCGCGGATGGCGATGGCTTCCTCGATGGTCTTGAGACCGATGGCCTGGTCCGCGACGCCCGGGATCGGGAACGTACGGGACACGGCGCCGGCCGTCACGACGACGACGTCATAGACGAAGTCGTAGGGCTCGCCGACGGGCGGGGTGATGGTCGCGGTCTTCGTGGCGTGGTCGACGTGCGTGACCTTTGCCGTGACGACGGTGGTCTTCTTGAGGTGACGACGGTGCGCGACAGCGGCGTGGCGGCCCTCGATGGATCCGGCGGCAACCTCCGGCAGGAACGGCTGGTAGGTCATGTACGGCAGCGGGTCAACCATGGTGACCTCGGCCTCGCCGGCGCGCAGCCATTTCTCCAGTTTCCACGCAGTATAGAAACCGGCGTAGCCGCCACCGACGATAAGAATTTTGGGCACTATGAAAGTCCTCCTACATGATTTAGCTGCGCGAAACTTACCGTTTTGACCGGATTCGCTTGATCTGCCGAGAGGCTCCGATGCCGAGCAGCGTTACTAGAGTACCAAACCCGACCAAGACCAGGAGCGGTACGGTGATATAAGTCAGCGTGAGCGGGCTGGGCAGCCACGCCGCAACGACGCTGGGGGCAGGCAGCGCCGGGTCCTCCCGCGGTGCGATCGGCACCTGCGTGGCGGTCTGCGGAGCAGCCTCGACCTCGGTGTCCGCGCGCCGGTGCACCCGGATCCACTCCTCCAGCAGGGCGGCCGGTTCCGGGCTCGTCGAGGACGCAACGGATGCGCTCACCGCGGCGGCGGCGTCGATCAGGCCGTTACCGTAGATGGGGCTGGGGACGGCACGGCCATTGGGGTCGGCCGTTTCGATGACCCGGTTCATCACCTCCGCCGCGTCGAGCCGGGGATAGGCGGCGCGCACCAGGGCCACCAGGCCCGACACGATCGGCGCGGCCGCGCTGGTGCCGTTCCACTGCACGTAGCCGCCGTCGGGAACCACGCCCACGAGCTGCTCGCTGGGCGCGGCCACCGAAATCGTGATGCCCTGGGAGGACGCGTCGAAGCTGGCACCCTTGTTGCGGTCGACGCCGGCGACGGTGAGCACCCCGGGGATGGTGGCCGGGGCTCCGACCTCGGTGGTGCCGCTGCCGCGGTTTCCGGCGGCGGCCACCACGACGACATCGTTCTCGAAGGCGTACAGAAAGGCGTCGTCCCAGCTCGGCGGCCAGTCCAGCGTGTTGCGGGTCAGGGACATGTTGATGACGTCGGCGCCGTTGTCTACGGCCCAGCGGATGCCCTCGGCGATCTGGTCGTCATTGCTGACGGTGGCGTCGCTGGTGCCGAAGGCCACCGAGACGGCCAGGATCGACGCCTCGGGGGCCACTCCCAGCACACCCGACCCCTCACCCGTGCCTCGGCCCGCCAGCAGGGACGCGACCAGGGTCCCGTGCTCGCTGCCTTCTCCAACGGGCGTCTGCCCGTCGGTGGAGCCGAGTCCGGAGACATCCGTTCCGCCCACGACCGCACCCGTGAGGTCGGCGACGCCGGCCGCGACGCCCGTGTCGATGACGGCCACCGTGACGCCGGCGCCACGGGTCGTGTTCCAGGCCTGGGTGAATCCGTAGTCGTTGAGCCAGTACTGCAGGTCACGGACCTGCGTGTTCTCCGCGAAAGCGGGCGCGGGCGCTGCGACGCAAGCCCCGCCGAGCGCCACGGTCAGGCCCAGGGCGACGCCCGCGCCGATCCGACGCCAGGCGGAACGGGTCACTCGTCGGCCGTGGTGTAGTCGAGGCATTCGCAGACGGCGGGCGTCCACGCCGCCCGGGCCAGCGCCAGGTCACCGATCGGGTTCACGCCGGGACCTGCAGCCAGGGCGTGGGCGGCCAGGGCGTGCAGGCATTTCACGCGTTCGGGCATGCCGCCGGAGGAGATGCCGGCGATTTCCGGGACCGTACCCAGGGTCTCCCGGTCAGTGAGGAAGCCCTCGTGCGCACGCCGGTAGCGAGCCCGCACCTGCTCGTCGTCGGCCAGTAGCTGGTTGTACTCGTTCATCACCTGGGTGGCCTCGAGGAACGACAGCGCCGCGGTGGCCGCGGGGTGCGTCAGGTAGTAGAGGGTGGGGAACGGGGTGCCGTCGGCGAGGCGCGGCGCCGTCGCCACCACGGTCGGGGCGCCGCAGACGCAGCGCGCGGCGATGCCCACGACGTTGCGAGCCGGGCGTCCCAGTTGGGCCGACACGATCGTGATGTCGTCCTCGGTGACCGAAGCGAAGGGAGGCCGGGTCATTTCACGGCCTCGGGAGCCAGACCGGCCGTCATTACGGAGGCGAACATGGAGGAGAGCCAATCGACGTTGGTGGTTTGGATGGTGGGCGTGGCGACCGGCGGGGCCGTGCCGCCGGCGACGGGCAGGGCCAGATCGTTGATCACGAGGAAGCTGACGTCGCCGGGGAGCACATAGGACAGTCGGTCCCTCGCCTGCGTGGTGACGTAGGTGCGGTCATTCCAGCGTTCCCGCTCGTTCTTGAGCTCCTCCACGGCACCCTGCTGGGCTTCGACCTCCGCTGTGAGCGATTCGATCTGCTGGCGCTGGTCGGCGTAGGTGCGGATGCCGGGAGCCAGGACGATGACGGCCATGATCAGGAGGCCCATCATCACCAGCGAGAACCCGGACAGGCGCAGGCCGCGTAGCCAGCGGGCGGCCGCGGTCTCGGTTGCGGGGAGCGCAACGGGCTGCCGTTCGGCGCGTTTCCTGGCCACGGCAACTCCCTTCGTGAATCGCTGGTCGCGGTTGTCCCGCACTGGAACCCTAACCGCAATCGGACAAAAAAATGGAGCTCCCGGAGCGACGGGGATGAACCCGCGCTCCGAGAGCTCCAGTCGAACTACGCCGTGAAGCGCGGGAAAGCGGCGCGGCCCGCGTACACAGCGGCCTCGCCCAGCTCTTCCTCGATGCGGAGCAGCTGGTTGTACTTCGCGACGCGCTCGCTGCGGGCGGGCGCTCCGGTCTTGATCTGGCCGGCATCCGTCGCGACCGCGAGGTCGGCGATGAAGGTGTCTTCGGTCTCACCGGAGCGGTGCGAGATGACGGCGGTGTAACCGGCACGCTGCGCGAGGGAGACTGCGTCGAGCGTCTCGGTCAGGGTGCCGATCTGGTTGACCTTGACCAGGATGGAGTTCGCGGTGCCGAGGGCCAGGCCCTTGGCGAGACGCACCGGGTTGGTCACGAACAGGTCGTCGCCGACGATCTGGACCTTGTCGCCGAGCTCGGCGGTGAGGTGGACGTAGCCATCCCAGTCGTCCTCCTCGAGCGGGTCTTCGATCGAGACGAGCGGGTAGGCCGCAACGAGCTCGACGTAGTAGGCGGACAGCTCCGAGGCGGTGAGTTCCTTGCCCTCGAAGTGGTAGACGCCGTCCTTGTAGAACTCGGAGGCGGCGCAGTCGAGCGCAAGCCCGATGTCCTTGCCGGGTGTGTAGCCGGCGTTCTGGATGGCTTCGACGATGAGGTCGAGAGCCGCGCGGTTGCTCGGCAGGTTGGGGGCGAAGCCACCCTCGTCGCCGAGGCCGGTGGAGAGACCCTTGGACTTGAGCAGCGCCTTCAGGGCGTGGTAGGTCTCGGTGCCCCAGCGGAGGCCCTCGGCGAAGGACTCAGCGCCGAGCGGGACGACCATGAATTCCTGGATGTCCACGTCGTTGTCGGCGTGCGATCCACCGTTGATGATGTTCATCATCGGGACCGGGAGCGTGTGCGCGTTCGGGCCACCGAGGTAGCGGAACAGGGGCAGGCCGGCCGAGGTGGCGGCGGCCTTGGCAACGGCCAGGCTGACGCCGAGGATGGCGTTGGCGCCGACGCGGTGCTTGTTGTCGGTTCCGTCGGTCTCGTTCAGGACGGCGTCGATGATGCGCTGGTCTGCGGCGTCGAGGTCCTCGACTGCCGGTCCGAGTTCGTCGATGACGGCGTCAACGGCCTTGCGGACTCCCTTGCCCAAATAACGTGACTTGTCGCCGTCGTGCAGCTCATAAGCCTCGAACGCACCGGTGGATGCGCCGGACGGGACGGCGGCACGGCTGACCGAACCGTCATCAAGCAATACCTCGACCTCGACGGTCGGGTTGCCTCTGGAGTCAAGAATCTCGCGTGCTACTACTGCCTCAATGAGAGCCACAGCTATCTCCTGTTTCCTTGTGTTTCTTAATTGGTGGGGTGTTGGTTTGGAGGAATCGAGGAAGACAGCGCCGTGTTCCAATCCCATAACAGTCTAGCGACTGGCCTCAGCCGCCGAGAGAACGGAAATCGAGGTCGGCCGCGCTGGAGGCATCCGCACCGACGAATGCATAGCGCCCGTAACCGGCTCCGGCCGCGCGTTCCAGTAGCGCCTTGACGTTCTTGGTGCGCTGTTCGAGGCGCACCCGGAGACCCTGGTCGACCAGTGTTCTCTTGAGAGCCACGAGCCGGGCGGGGTCTGTTCCCCGCTCGTACACCAGCACGACGGCGTTCTCGGCGGATGCTGCATCCACTCCGAGCAGGTCGACGATGCGTTCGAACCCGATCGAGAATCCGCAGGCCGGCACATCGGCGCCGAGGAAACGGCCGATCATGCCGTCGTACCGGCCGCCGCCGCCGAGGGAGTAGCCGAGATCGGGGTGTGAGATCTCGAAGATGGTGCCGGTGTAGTAGCCCATCCCGCGCACGAGCGTGGGGTCGAACACGAGCCGCACGTCGGGCATCGCGGCGCGCAGGGCGAGCAGGTCGGCGTAGGCATCCGTGTCGAGCCAGGCCGGCGGCGTGGATTCGGCGGCCGTCCAGCCGGCATCGGCGATCTTGCGCAGGGTCTCGGCAACGCCCTCGGTGGGGATCCCCAGGCCGGCCAGCTCGGTGACGACACCGTCGACCCCGACCTTGTCGAGTTTGTCGATCACGATCAGCGCGCGTTCGTTCAGCCCGGGCGCGACATTCCAGTGCGCGAGCAGGGCGGTCAGGATGCGCCGGTCGTTGATGCGGATGGAGCACCCGGTCAGGCCGAGGGCGTCGAGCGCGGCGGCGGTCGCGGTGATCAACTCGATCTCGGCGAGCAGTCCGGACTCACCGATGATGTCGATGTCGCACTGCACGAATTGGCGGTAGCGGCCCTTCTGCGGGCGTTCCGCCCGCCACACCGGTGCGATCTGGATCGACCGGAACACCGTCGGCAGTTCCGCCCGGTGGGTGGCGTAGAACCGGGCCAGCGGCACGGTCAGGTCGAATCGCAGGCCGAGGTCGGCCAGCGCGAGGAGGTCGCCGGATTCGGCGGCGGTCGCGGCATCCGTCGGTTTCAGCCCGCGTTTCATCACGGCGAAGGCGAGTTTCTCGTTGTCGCCGCCGAGCCCGGAGTGCAGCCGGGCCGCGTCCTCCATGACCGGGGTCTCGATCTCGTCGAAGCCGTGGGCGGCGAAACTCCGCCGGATCACGGCCAGCGCATGCTCCCGGGACGCCTTGTCGGCGGGGAGGAAGTCGCGCATGCCGCGGGGAGGGGTCACAGGTGTTGCCATAGCCCCAATTGTGTCAGTTCGGGTCGGCACGTCGATTCCGGGTGGCCCGGCCGCGCGACACGGGACCGCCACCGACCGGTGGGCAGCACCGCCATGCCGCGACCGAAAAGGTGAGCGGGGACGGTCAGCGGGGAAGGCCGATGATGCCGGCGTCGGCGAGGTCGACGGCAACCGTGGTGTCGGCATCCGTCGTCTCGGCTTCGCGGATCTCGTCCTGCAGCCCGCGGAGGGCGGTGCGCAGGGCGCGTTCGGAGTCGAGCCCCCGGCTCTTGGCCGCGGACACGATGGCCAGCAGCAGCGGGCCGAGCTGGTCCTCGCTCTCGATCGGCAGCGGGAACGCGGCCTCGGCGCCGAGCAGCCCGATCTTCTGGGCCCGGCCGAGCACCTTGTCGGCGAGCGCGAGCGCCGGCATTCCCTGCGGGATCCCGTCGAGCACGCTCGTGCGGGAGGGCTTCTCCGCGGCCTTGAAGTCGTCCCAGGCGCGGGCCACGTCGTCGGCCGTTTCCAGGTTCACGTCGCCGAAGACATGCGGATGCCGCCCGACCATTTTCGCGGTCATGTGCGCGGCGACATCGTGGATGTCGAAGCCCTCGCCGTCGGTGTGCGCGGCCAGGTCGGCGTGGAAGATCACCTGGTAGAGCACGTCGCCGAGCTCCTCGAGCATCTCGTCGCGGCTACCCGACTCGATCGCCTCGATCAGTTCGTGCGTCTCCTCGGTCAGGTACTGCACCAGCGACTCGTGGGTCTGCTCGGCATCCCACGGGCATCCGCCCGGGGCTCGCAGCAGGGCCACCACACGCACGAGCTCGTCGAGGCCGGAGGCGGAGGCAGTTCCGGTGGGAAGGTCTGAAGAGGTCACGCGTCAACTCTAATCGCCCCGAATCGACGGGGATCCTCAGGTCTGCTCCGCCGGGCTGGGCCTGCCACGGGCATCCGCGGAGGTTGCCTCCGGGATCGATGGCGGTCGCGACCTCACCTGCGGACATTTTCGCAACACGCCGCTGATCCGGCCGAGATAGCCGGCGTTTCGGGAAATTCTCCTCAATTACGTGCGGACGGATGCCCCGGCCGGGCCCTGCCGCGACGGACGGGACACAGGCATCAGGCGACCGCGGCGACGGGGCGCGGGAAGAGCGCGTCGAGCAGGGTGCCGGCCCAGGCGATCAGCGCCGCGTCGCCGAGTGGTTCCCCGTTGACGCGCGGCATGGGGACCGTCAGCGAACCGTTCTGGGTGAAGTAGCGCGAGCCCGGGTACATGCGCTGCAGGCGCACTTGCATCGAGTCGGCGAGGTTCGCCGGCGACACCCTCAGGTTCGAACCCATCGCCACGACCTCGCTCAGGCTTGCCTGCTGGGCCAACCAGCGCAGGCGCGACACCAGGACCAGATTCTGCACCGGCTGTGGCGGTTCACCGTAGCGGTCGGTGAGCTCCTCGAGCACCAGGTCGATCTGGTCCTTCGCGGCCGTCGGCGAGCTGGCCGCGGAGAGCTTCTGGTAGGCCTCGAGCCGCAGCCGCTCGCTGTCGACGTAGTCCTCGGGGATGTGCGCGTCGACGGGCAGCTCCAGCCGTAACTCGGTCTGCCCCTCGGCGACGTCGCCGCGGAACGTGCTGACGGCCTCGCCGATCATGCGCAGGTAGAGGTCGAAGCCGACCCCGGCGATGTGGCCGGCCTGCTCACCGCCGAGCAGGTTGCCGGCGCCGCGGATCTCGAGGTCCTTCAGCGCGACCTGCATACCGGCGCCGAGCTCGTTGTTCGCCGCGATCGTGGCGAGGCGATCGTGCGCGATCTCGGTCAACGGCTTGTTCTCGTCGTAGAGGAAGTAGGCGTAGGCCCGTTCGCGGCCACGGCCGACCCGCCCGCGCAGCTGGTGCAGCTGACTGAGCCCGAACTTGTCGGCCCGGTCGATGATGATCGTGTTCGCGTTGGCGATGTCGAGGCCCGTCTCGATGATCGTGGTGGAGACGAGCACGTCGAATTTGCGCTCCCAGAAGTCCACAACGACCTGCTCGAGCTGGGCCTCGGGAAGTTGCCCGTGCGCCACGGCGATGCGGGCCTCGGGCACGAGCTCGGCGAGCGCGGCGGCCACCCGGTTGATGCTGGACACCCGGTTGTGCACGACGAAGATCTGGCCCTCCCGCAGCAGCTCCCGCCGGATGGCCGCGGCCACCTGGCGATCGGAGTACGGCCCGACGAAGGTGAGGATCGGGTGCCGGTCCTCCGGCGGGGTGGCCAGGGTCGACATCTCCCGGATGCCGGTGACCGCCATCTCCAGGGTGCGCGGGATGGGCGTGGCGCTCATGGCGAGGATGTCCACGTTGGTCTTGAGCTTCTTCAGCGCGTCCTTGTGCTCCACGCCGAAACGCTGTTCCTCGTCGATGATGACGAGGCCCAGGTCTTTGAAGACGATGGAGTCGGACAGCAGGCGGTGCGTGCCGATCACGAGGTCGACGGTGCCGTCGAGCATCCCGGCGATGGTCTCGCGGGATTCCTTCTCGGTCTGGAACCGGCTGAGGGCGCGCAGGTGCACCGGGAACCCGGCGAAGCGTTCCTGGAACGTCTCCATGTGCTGGCGCACGAGCAGGGTGGTCGGCACGAGCATGACGACCTGCTTGCCGTCTTGGATGGCCTTGAACGCGGCGCGCACGGCGACCTCGGTCTTGCCGAAGCCGACGTCGCCGGAGAGCAGCCGGTCCATCGGGATGGGCCGTTCCATGTCGGCCTTGACCTCGTCGATGGTGGTGAGCTGGTCGGGCGTCTCCGCGAACGGGAACGCCTCCTCCAGTTCACGCTGCCAGGGGGTGTCCGGCCCGAACGCGTGGCCCTTGCTGGCCATCCGTGCGGAGTAGAGCTTGACGAGCTCGACGGCGATGTCCCGCACGGCCCGGCGCGCCTTCGTCTTCGCGGCCGACCAGTCGCTGCCGCCCATCTTGCTCAGCGCCGGCGCCTCGCCGCCGACGTAGCGGCTGACCAGGTCGAGCTGGTCGGTGGGCACGTAGAGCTTGTCGCCGGGGTGCCCGCGTTTGGACGGCGCGTACTCCAACACGAGGTACTCGCGCTTGGTCTTGACCGGGTTTCGCCCGCCGCTGGAGACCTCGCGCTGGGTGAGCTCGATGAACCGGCCGATGCCGTGCGTCTGGTGCACGACGTGGTCGCCGGCCTTCAATTGCAGCGGGTCGACGACGTTCTTGCGCCGGCTGGCCAGCTTCTTCACCTGGCGGGCGTCGTAGCCGACGGTGCGGCCGTAGAACTCGGACTCGCTGACCAGGGAGAATTTCGTCTCCGGCAGTTCGAAACCGTGGTCGACGGATGCCTGAAGCAGGTAGGCGATCCCGGCCTCGGGTGTGCTCGGCCATTCCGCCACGATCCGGGCGGGCAGCTCCCGCTCGGCCAGGACGTCGGCGGCGCGTTCGACCAGTCCGGCACCCTGGGCGACGATCCCGACGGTCCAGCCGGCCTTCAGCCGCTCAGCCAGGTGACCGACGGCGCCTTCGACGCTGCCCTGGAAGCTCGGCACGGCGTCGCCCTCGACCCGCACGGTGAGCAGGTCGTCGAGTTCGCGGTGCTCCGGCAGCACCGGGGCATCCGTCGGCGCCGCCTGGAAGGAGCTCAGGGTCCACCACACGTGCGCGGACGCCGGGGCACCGGGAGCACTGAACTGCACGGTCTCGCGCAGCCGCCCGAGGGTGAGGAAATCGCCGGACTCCAGGTCGATCGGCGCCTCGGCGCCCGCGGTCGCGGCGCTCCACGCGGCGCCGAGGAACTCCCGGTTGGTCTCGGCGAGGCTGATCGCGCGGGACGCGACGCGCTCGGGCGAGATGACGGCGACAGCCGCCTCGGCGGGCAGGTAGTGGGTGATCGGCACGAGCCGGTCGACGAGGGCGGGCGCGAGGCTCTCCATCCCCTCGACCGGGATGCCCTCGGCGATCTTCGCGAGCAGGCCGGACAGGCTCGGGAACTCGTGCTGCATCTCGCGCGCCCGCTGCCGCACCGCGGGGCTGAGCAACAGCTCGCGGCTCGGCGGCAGGCTCACCGAATCGACCGGGTCAGGGAAGGAGCGCTGGTCGGCGACCGAGAACGCACGAATCTGCTCGACCTCGTCGCCGAAGAATTCGACCCGGAACGGGTGCGGGGCGATCGACGGGAACACGTCGAGGATGCCACCGCGCACCGCGAACTCGCCGCGCCGGGTGACCATGTCCACCCGGGCGTAGGCCACGTTGACGAGCTGGCGGGCGATGGCGGAGAGGTCGTGGCCGCGCTGGCCGGCGACCAGGTCGATCGGCTCGTAGTCGGTGAGGTTGTCGGCCACGGGCTGCAGCGCGGCGCGCACGGACGCGATGACGATCAGCGGGCGGCGCGCGGCGGGGGCGCTCTCCTCCCACTCGCGCATCCGTCGCAGAGCGAAGAGGCGCTTGCCGACGATTTCGGCGCTGGGACTGAGCCGTTCGTGCGGCAGTGTCTCCCAGGCCGGGAAGTCGATGATCTCGGCGTCGGCGGCGAAGCAGGCGAGGTTCTCGTGCAGCGACTCCGACTCCCGCCCGGTGGCGGTGATCAGCAGCAGGGCCGGGGCCTTGCCCAGCTCGCCGCGCCGTTCAAGCAGGGCTGCGAGCAGCGGGGCACGGAGCCCCTCGGTGAGGGAGAAGTCGACGTCCCGGTTCGCGAAGGCGAGGGCATTGTCGAAGGTGGAGGCGCGCGAAAGTGTGGCAATTAAGCCCTGGAGAGTCACCGGAGCATTCTATGCAACCCGGCTGAGCGCCAACCCGGGCGTCCAGGTGCCCGGTTCCGGCCCGGAGTGCCCGTTGCGCGGGTCACTCCGGGCCGACACGGGCGCTGTCGCGGGATGTTACGGGGCGTGGAACTTTTGCTGTGCGGCGGTGACGCCCTCGGCGGCGATGAGTTCGATCGCGTCGGCGGCATCCGTCAACAGATTGGGCAGAGCCGAACGCTGCGTGGACGTGAAGTCGTGCAGCACGAAATCCGCGGCGGGCTGGCGGCCGGGCGGGCGGCCGATGCCGACGCGGATGCGGGTGAACTCGTTCGTGCCGGCGGCGGCGATGATGTCGCGCAGGCCGTTGTGGCCGCCGTGGCCGCCGCCGACCTTGATCTTCATCGTGTCGAACGGGAGATCGAGGTCGTCGTGGATGACGATCAGGCGCGCGGGCTCCAGCGAGTAGAAGCGGAGCAGCGCGGCCACCGGCCCGCCGGACACGTTCATGTACGTGTTCGGCTTGGCCAGCACCAGTTTCGGACCGCCGGGGAAGCTGCGCCCCTCCGCGACCGACGAATTCGTCTTGTGGTTCTTGAAATTCGCCGACAGACGGTCGGCGAGCACGGCAGCCACCATGTGGCCGACGTTGTGTCGGTTACCGGCGTAGTCGGGCCCGGGGTTACCGAGCCCGACTACGAGCCAGAGATTGTCGTCCAGGGGAATCCTCCGCTTGACGCGAAACCAGAAGGGGATGACTACTCGGCGGGAGCAGCCTCGGCGTCGCCCTCAACGGCTTCGCCCTCTTCCGTTTCCTCTTCCTCTTCCTCGGCCGGCAGGTGCACGAGCACGACGACGGCTTCTTCGTCGGAGACGAGCGTGGCGCCCTTGGGCAGCACGACGTCCTTTGCGCGGATCTGGTCGCCGTCTTCGAGGCCTTCGATCGAGACCTGGACGTTCTGCGGGATGCTGGTGGCCTCGACCTCGAGCAGGAGGGTCTTGGAGTCCAGGTCAGCCATGGTGCCGGAGGCCGACTCACCGGTCAGGTGCACGGCAACCTCGACCTGGACCTTTTCGCCCTTGCGGATGACGATGAGGTCGAGGTGCTCGATGATCTGCAGGAACGGGTCCTTCTGGACGTCCTTGACGAGGGTCAGGTGGGTCTTGCCGTCGATGTCCAGCTCGAGGACGGCGTTCGCACGACGCAGCAGCAGGCCGATCTGGTGCGCGGGGAGCGCAACGTGAACCGGGGTGGTGCCGTGGCCGTACATGACGGCGGGGATCTTGCCCAGCACGCGCAACTTGCGGGCCGCGCCCTTGCCGAACTTCACGCGCAGGTCGGCGACAATTTTGTTGGTGGCGTCAGCCATGGTGTATCTCCTTGCGGACCGCTACGGCCCAGATCTGGTTCGCGGACGGACGGCCCGCGAAGGTGGGTACTGGTTCAATTCAACTCGAACGCGTGTCAGCGTGAGGAAAGGCCGTGAAGCATTCCGCCGCGTCGATAACGGATGCCGCACGCTCGGTTTCCCGGCACGCGGCAGCCCTCGCCGAAGTTCAACTCGTAAGTCTAGCGGAGGCGACGGCGCTCGGCGAACGCGGGCTCGGGCATCCGTCACCGGCGTTCGAGACCGGCAGCGCCCGCGTCACTCCATGTCACGGCCATGGGCCGAGCGACTAGCCTTGGAGGAGTTTTGAGAACCAATAGCTGAAGGAGCGAACGTGGCCGAAACCGGCGCAGCACAGGCAAACATTGGCGTAGTGGGACTGGCGGTGATGGGCTCCAACCTCGCCCGCAACCTGGCCAGCCGTGCGGGCAACACCGTGGCGGTGTACAACCGCTCCCCCGAGCGCACCCGCCTGCTCATCACCGAGCACCCCGAGGCCGGCTTCGTCGCCTCGGAGACCATAGAGGAATTCGTGGCGTCGCTGCAGAAGCCGCGCAC
This sequence comes from Cryobacterium sp. TMT3-29-2, assembly GCF_004564305.1. Lineage (NCBI taxonomy): Bacteria > Bacillati > Actinomycetota > Actinomycetes > Micrococcales > Microbacteriaceae > Cryobacterium > Cryobacterium sp. TMT3-29-2. The sequence continues at coordinate 17,529 of NZ_SOGK01000108.1, read as the reverse complement.
CGCGATCATCATGGTGCAGGCCGGAACGGGCACGGACGCCGTGATCAGCCAACTGACCGCTCTGTTCGAGCCCGGCGACATCATCGTCGACGGCGGCAACGCCGACTTCCAGGACACCATCCGCCGCGAGAAGGAGGTGCGCGCCACGGGCGTGAACTTTGTCGGCGCCGGCATTTCCGGCGGCGAAGAGGGTGCCCTCAAGGGCCCCAGCATCATGCCCGGCGGCTCGGTGGAGGCGTACAAGACCCTCGGGCCGATCCTCGAATCGATCGCGGCCGTCGTCGACGGTGTGCCCTGCGTCACCCACATCGGCACGGATGGCGCCGGTCACTTCGTGAAAATGATCCACAACGGCATCGAGTACGCCGACATGCAGCTCATCGCCGAGGCCTATGACCTGCTTCGCAGAGTGACCGGGCACTCCCCCGCTACCATCGCCGACGTGTTCACCGAGTGGAACGAGGGTGACCTCGAGAGCTACCTGATCGAGATCACCGCCGAGGTGCTGCGCCAGGTCGACGCCAAGACCGGCCTGCCGTTCATTGACATCGTGCTTGACGAGGCCGGCTCCAAGGGCACCGGCGTTTGGACCGTGCAGAACGCGCTCGACCTGGGCGTGCCCGTCGGCGGCATCGCCGAGGCCGTCTTCGCCCGCGCCGTGTCCAGCCACCCGGAGCAGCGCGGCCCCGTGCGCGCCGCCATCACCGCCCGCCCGGAGATCGCCGTCGTCGGCCACACCTTCCAGGACGACGTGCGCCAGGCGCTCTACGCGTCGAAGGTCGTCGCCTACGCGCAGGGCTTCGACGCGATCATCGCCGGTGCCCAGAAGTACGGCTGGACTGTCGACAAGGGCGCGATCGCCACGATCTGGCGCGGCGGCTGCATCATCCGCGCCCAGTTCCTGAACCGTATCGTCGACGCCTACGCCAACGACCCGTCGATCACGTCACTGCTCGTCGACCCGTACTTCGCCCAGGCCGTCGCCGACGGCGAGTCGGCGTGGCGCCGCGTGGTCTCGACGGCGGCACTGTCGGGCATCCCGGTTCCCGGCTTCGCGTCGGCGCTCAGCTACTTCGACTCGCTCGCGAGTGAGCGGCTTCCCGCCGCACTGGTGCAGGGCCAGCGCGACTTCTTCGGCGCGCACACCTACAAGCGCGTCGACATGCCCGGCACCTTCCACACGCTGTGGTCGGGCGACCGCAGCGAGATCGCGACCGAGGGCTCCTCGCACTAGCGGCGCGCAGCTCCGGCGCGCAACTGTTGCCGGAGCGGACGAGTGTTGCCCGTACACCGGCAACAGTTGTCCGCTCCGGCAACACTTGTGTCGGGCAGCCGGCCGATCAGCGCAGGATCGGGAGCCCCGCGGTCGTGAGGATGCGCAACAGGGACCGGCGATCGCGCACATCGGCCGGGCCCCATCGGGCCAGGCCATTGCCCTCCGAACGGAGGTCATCCTCGCGAATCTTTTCCCGGGTGACCGCTTCACCGGGCGTGAGACCCCGCAGAAACTCGTCCTTCAGATACTTGCCCTGCCCGTCGAACTCCCCGATCAGGCGATAGGCCGGCCACTCGAAGTCGGTGAAGTAGTAACCGCCGCGAGGGTTGCGGTGGCAGGTCTGCAGCAGGGGATCCGGGAATCCCAGCTCGAAGATCGCCACGCGACTGAGCGATTCACCCGGATTGTCCGCATTGGGACGGCCGAACCGGATGGCGCGCAGCGCCCTCGCCGACCCCCGGGGCGACATCGACGCCTGGAGCTTCTCGCGCAGCACCGTCTCCGTCAGGAAGACCTCCGGGGATGCGCTCCGCGGATTGAGAGCATGGTCGATCGCGACGACCGCAGTGGCAAAACTCATGGTGCGCGCGAGGTCGAGCAGGGTGCGGGCGGGGCTGGTCACGAGCATCCCGTCGATGTCGACGACATCCCCGGCAGGGACGTGGCTGCGGTGGACCGTGACGCCGTTCTTGCTTCGCGCCCGGGAGTCCGGTGAGGCCAACACGTGCACGGTGCCTGGCCAGGCATCGGGCAGGGGAATCCCCCACACGGCCGCAGCCGATTGATGGCTGATCACAGGGTCGCTCAGTCGAGTGGCGACGACCGCGCGGATCTCCGCGAGGTACCTCTGTCTGGGTGTGAGCAGACCCCAATGCTCAGTGGTCGTGAAGACGCCGCGCCGCAACCGCAGGGCGCTCCGCCCGAACTGGGCCTCACGCCGAAACTGCCGGTCGGTCGACTCGGTGGCTTCGGCCCCGCCGGAGAGATAGAAACCCGTCTGCTTATCGATGCGCTCGTCAGCCATCTGCCGAGGTTGGCAGTGTGCGGAAAGTCAGGAGCAGGTCCCCGACGCTTCGGGGGGCCTGGGCCATCGTGGCAGCCTGGGGAGGGGTGGCCGAGTCGCTCCCGCCGGGAATACTGTTGCCGAATCGGACGATTGTTGCCCGTGCGCGGGCAACAATCGTCCGATTCGGCAACTGTTGGCGGGACGGTGGTGCGGCTGCGGGTGGGGACGCGTGGGCGGGTGAGCAAGAGGCGTGCGTTCCGGGCGCGAGATTTGCGATACTGGGAGCCTGATGACGAGCGACGACCACCCCGAACTCTCCGGCTACGAGCCGCTGGATGCCGACCGGCCCCTGCGCAGTCCCCGCACACTGCTGATAATGCGTCTCGTCGTCGTGCTCGGGCTCGTGGCCCTGATTGTCCCGGGCATCCTCACGAGCGTGCAGATCGCGTCGACCACGGCCGCCAACGCGTGCAGCGTCGCCACGGCCCGGTACTATCCGGGCGCCATCGACTTCGACGCCCGCTTCGACCTGAGCGGTCCGGGCGGCTTCGGCTGGCAGTGCTACGCGATCGACATCAACGAGCGCGAGATCTACGTCATCCCGCTCGGCATCATTCCCTCGGCGCCCCGGGCGCCCAGCACCGAGATGCCGGTCTAGACCCGGCTCACACGGAAGGGTTCTCGATGGGCGCGCCGATGGGACCGAGGTTCACCTTCACCGCAGAACTGTGGGAGTACTCGGGCACCGGGGCGTGGTTCTTCGTCTCGGTGCCCGCCGACCAGGCCGAGGACATCCGTTCACTCATCGACGGCCGACGCCGCGGCTTCGGCTCGGTGAAGGTCACGGCCGCACTCAACCTCTCACGCTGGTCGACGTCGCTCTTCCCCAGCAACGAGGTAGGCACGTTCATCCTTCCGGTGAAAAAGGCGATCCGTCTGGCCGAGGGGGTGGGGGCCGGAGATCCGGTCACGATCGTGCTGGAGCTCCTGCTCTGAGCCGAGGCCGCTGACCGGGCCCGGACAGACCGATGGCCGGTCACCGACATCCGTCGACGACCGGCCAGGGTTTGCTGAGCGAATCGGCAGACGCTACGCGGCGCCCTCGAACATCGAGGTGACGGAACCCTCGTCGAAGACCTCGTGGATGGCGCGGGCCAGGAGCGGCGCGATCGGCAGCACGGTGAGCGTGGGGAAGCGCTTCGCCTCGGGGATCGGCAGGGTGTCGGTGACGACGACCTCGGAGATCGCGGGGTTCTGCAGCAGCTCCAGCGCCGGGTGGCTGAACACGGCGTGGGTGGCGGCGACGACGACGCCGATCGCGCCGGCGGCGCGCAGGGCCTCCGCCGCGAGGACGATCGTGCGGCCGGTGTCGATCATGTCGTCGACGATCAGGCAGACGCGACCCTCGACCTGGCCGACGATCTCATGCACGGTCACCTGGTTGGCGACCTTCGGGTCGCGGCGCTTGTGGATGATGGCCAGCGGGGCGCCGAGCTTGTCACTCCAGATGTCGGCAACGCGAACGCGGCCCATGTCGGGAGAGACGACCGTCAGGGTGGCCGGGTCGAGCTTCTCGCGGAAGTGCTCGAGCAGCACGGGCATGGCGAAGAGGTGGTCGACGGGGCCGTCGAAGAAGCCCTGGATCTGGGCGGCGTGCAGGTCGACGGCCATGATCCGGTCGGCGCCGGCAACCTTGAACAGGTCGGCGATCAGCCGGGCCGAGATCGGCTCGCGGCCGCGGCCCTTCTTGTCCTGGCGGGCGTAAGGGTAGAACGGAGCGACGACCGTGATGCGCTTGGCGGAGGCACGCTTGAGCGCGTCGACCATGATGAGCGACTCCATCACCCATTCGTTGATCGGGTTGGTGTGCGACTGGATCACGAAGGTGTCCGAGCCGCGCACGCTCTCGTCGAAGCGCGCGTAGATCTCGCCGTTCGCGAAGGTGCGGGCGTCGGTGTGGACGAGTTCGGTACCAAGTTCCGTGGCGATGTCCAGTGCCAGTTGTGGGTGTGCTCGCCCCGAAACCAATACAAGTCGCTTCTCGCCGCTGGTCTTGATTCCAGACACCTAGTCTCCGCTCTTTGCCGCAGCCGCCGCCGCGTCGGTTCCTGCACGGTTGGTCTGTACCCAGCCGTCCATATTGCGTTGTGGAGCCACGGTGAGGCCCAGGGCCCCGGCCGGTATGTCCTTGCGGACGATTGTCCCGGCACCCGTGTACGCTCCGTCCCCAATCCTAATCGGGGCGACGAACACGTTGTGCGACCCGGTGCGCACGTGGGACCCGACCTCAGTGTGGTTCTTGGTCACCCCGTCGTAGTTCGCGAAGATCGTGCCGGCCCCGATGTTCGACCCCACGCCCACCGTCGCGTCTCCGACGTAGCTGAGGTGCGGCACCTTGCTGCCCGCGCCGATGGTCGCGTTCTTGGTCTCGACGAAGGTGCCGATCTTGCCGTCGGCGCCCAGGTTCGTGCCCGGTCGCAGGTAGGAGAACGGGCCGACGGATGCGCCGGCGCCGATCACCGCGAGGGTCGCGTCCGTGCGCTTCACCACCGCGTTCTCGCCGACTTCACAATCGACGAGGGTGGTGTCCGGGCCGATCACGGCGCCGGTCTCGATCACGGTCGAGCCGAGGATCTGCGTGCCCGGCCGGATCGTGACATCCGATGCCAGCTTCGCCTTGAGGTCGATCCAGGTGGTGGCCGGGTCCTGCACGGTCACGCCGGCCAGCTGCCAGCCGTAGACGATGAGGCCGTTCAGCTGGCGCGCGGTCTCGCTGAGCTGGGCGCGGTCGTTGATGCCGGCGACCAGCCAGGCGTCGGCGACCGGCACGGCCCGCACTTCGGACCCGGCCTGACGCAGCAGCCCGACCACGTCGGTGAGGTACTTCTCGCCCTGGGCGTTCTCGGTGGTGACGTTGGCCAGCTGCTCGCGCAGCTCGACGACACGGAAGACGTAGACCCCGGCGTTCGTCTCGGTAATGGCGCGTTCCTCCGTCGTCGCATCCTTCTGCTCGACGATGCGGTCGAAGGCACCCTCCTCGGAGCGCACGATGCGGCCATAGCCGGTCGCGTCTTCCGGGAAGGAGGAGAGCACGGTGGCGGAGACGTCACGGTCACGGTGCGCGGCGACGAAACTGGCCAGCGTGGCCGCGTTGAGCAGCGGCACGTCGCCGCTGACCACGAGCACGTCGCCCTCGAAGTCGTCGGGGAGCGCGGCGATGGCCTGCTCCACGGCCCGGCCGGTGCCGGGCAGCTCGTCCTGGTCGACGATCAGGCTCTCGGGCAGATCCTTGCCGACGAGGGCGGCCAACTGGTCGCGCTCGTGGCGCACCACGGTGACGACGTGGGCCGCGTCCAGGGCCCGGGATGTTGCCAGCACGTGGCTGAGGATGGGCAATCCGGCCAGCTCATGCAGCAGCTTCGGAGTGCTCGATTTCATGCGGGTGCCCTGGCCGGCGGCCAGCACAACAATCGCGAGTCGGGAATCAATCACGTGGTTTCCTCTAGCTTCGGTGGAGCCGCCCGGGGAAGGCCGGATGGTGACGCCATTCAGGGCTCCGCCGCCAGGACTCGAACCTAGACCTAACAGCTCCAAAGGCTGTCGTGCTGCCATTACACCACGGCGGAATTCGCCGACCGAGGGCCGACCAACGGTGACAAGTCTGCCAGATATCGCGCCGATAGCGCGCCCCGGCGCACCTGGGCCGGTTCCCGCGCCGGTTTGCGCGCCCGAGCGGGATAATGGACGGATGCCCGCACATGACGAAGTCGACCGGATCGTTGATGCCTGGCTGCGCGAGCGGCCCGACCTCGACTTCGCGCCGCTGCAGGTCCTGTCACGCGTGGCACGTCTGTCCAAGCACCTGGACCGTGCCCGGCGCACCGCGTTCTCCCGGTCCGAGCTGGACTCCTGGGAGTTCGACGTGCTCTCGGCCCTGCGCCGCGCGGGGGCACCCTACGAATTGAGCCCGAAGGCCCTGCTGCAGCAGACGTTGGTCTCCAGCGGCACGATGACCAACCGGATCGACCGGCTCGTCGAGCGCGGGCTGGTCACCCGGCGCACCGACCCCAACGACGGCCGCGGCATCTTCGTCGGGATGAACCCGGCCGGCCTCACCCGGGTGGACGCCGCCATCACCCGGCTGGTCGACGCCGAGGCCGAGCTGCTCGCCACGCTGTCGCCGAGTGAGCAGGCCGGCCTCGCGACCCTGCTGCGCAAGCTGAGCCTCGGTTTCGACTGAGGGTTACTTCGAGATCGATGCCTTCGGAAAGTCCCGCCAGGTGCGAAAGAAGCGCGTCTCCATGGCGGCGGCCCCACTCCGTTCCACGGCGTGCAGCCGGCCGTAGCTGAAGGCGTTCTCGCCCTGCAGGTACGCGGCCATGCCGAGCCGGAGCAGCTCGTCCCGGGCGACGACGCTGTCCTGATGGTCGCCGAGGGTGTCCTGCACCTGCCGGGCCGCGGCCACGAGCCGCACCGCGCGGGTGCGCCGCAGCGGCATGGCCGTCTCGGCCGCGTAGCGCAGTTGCTTGGCCCGCTTGCGCGCCTCGTGCAGCGCCCCGTCGCGCACGGTGCCCGACGGGGTGCCCTGGGCCAGGAACACGGCTGCGCGCAGGCGCTTCCAGTCCGCGCGGATCAGTTCGGGGATGACGGTGCTCGCGGGCTTGTCCGCCCGTGGGAGCAGCGGTGGGATGGCCAGCAAGGCGTCGAGCGTGTCGAGCAGGCGGAAGTACCGTTTGGAGTCGAGGGCGGCGAGCGCCTGCTTGCGGGCGGCCCGGATGACCTCGGCGAAGTGCCCGTCGATGCGCTCCATCAGCGGGCCCACCACGAGTTCGACCGGTTCCTGCGCGAGCCGGTGCGCGAGGCGCTGCCGGATCACCTCCGCGTCCCGGGCGGCGCCGAGCGAGCCGGCCAGCCAGCGCAGTTCATCGCGGAGTGGATCGGTGACCGCCCTGTCCAGGAGATCCCGGTAGGTGGACAGGGCCGAGCGGAGGCGGCGCGTGGCCACGCGCATCCGGTGCACGCCGTCGGCATCGTTTTCCCGTACCCGCGCATCCTGGATGCCGATCGCCCGCACCTGTTCGTGCACGTAGGCCATCAGCACGGTGCCGGCCGAGCTCTTGCGGGTCGGCCGGGGTGCCGGCACGGTGACGAAGGCCGGCAGCTGGTCGCCGAGGGCGCGAGCCAGTTTGGACGGGTTCGCGGATGGCTCCACGCCGACCGACGCGAGCCGCGCCTGGGCGGCGTCGAGCAGGTCTCGGGAGCCGTGCACGAGCTCGACCTCCCATTCCCGCCAGGTCTGGCTGAGCGCTTCCGGCGCGAATCGGTCCGCCTGCACCTCGTCGTCGCAGACCTCGGCGAGCACGACGTCATTCTCGCCGACAAGCTGGTGCAGGGTGCGCCGGGTGCGCAGCCGCACGACGGGTACGAGGGTGCGACCGCGGAGGACGGCCCGCACGAGGGTGAGGATGCCCTCGGGGATCTGCTCCGGGTCATCGCCGAGTGGCTCCCGCATCTCCCGGCGCTCGTCGACGGCGACCGGGAGCTTGAGGTGCCAGCCGGCGTCGTCGCCCCCGGTGCGGCGGCGCAGGGTCAATCGCCGACCGGCGAGGACCAGGTCGGCCGTGTCGTAGTAGAGGGCGTCGAGGTGGTGCTCGACCGGCGGTTCCACGTGGGTGACGCCCGGCAAATCGTGCAGGGGCGGCAGTGCCGTCGCGGGGTTGACGTCGAAAGTGCGCTCGATCTCTGCATAGCCAGCGGAAGTCATGCTTCAGTGTAATTCGACCCCGGTACCCGGAGGGGAAAGACGCACCCCCCTTCCCGGCCGGCGCAGAGATGGCCGGGACCGCAGACCGCTACCCGAACCGGCCGTTGACGTAGTCCGCCGTGCGCGGGTCGATCGGGTTGCCGAACATGGCGTCAGTCGGGCCGTGTTCCACGATCCCGCCGGGCGCACCCTGCGCTGCGAGGAAGAAGGCGCAGTTCTGCGAGACGCGCTGCGCCTGCTGCATGTTGTGGGTCACGATCACGATGGTCACCTCTCGGGCGAGTTCGAGCATGGTCTCCTCGATCACCCGCGTCGATGTGGGGTCAAGGGCCGAGCACGGTTCGTCCATCAGCAGGATGCGTGGAGTCACCGCCAGGGATCGGGCGATGCACAGTCGCTGCTGCTGGCCGCCGGACAGCCCGCCACCCGGGGCGCGCAGACGGTCCCGGACCTCCTTCCACAGGCCTGCCTTGGTCAGGCAGCTCTCGACGAGGTAGTCCTTCTCGTCGTTCGACGCACGCTTGCCGGTGAGAGTGAGGCCCGCGATCACGTTGTCGTAGATCGACATGGCGGGGAAGGGATTGGGCTTCTGGAAGACCATCCCGATGTGTTTGCGAGCGTCGACGAGCTTGCGTTCCGGGTCGTAGATGTCTTCGCCCTCGAGCAATACCTGGCCGGCGAGGCTCGCCGAGGGAACAAGCTCGTGCATCCGGTTCAGGATGCGCAGGAACGTCGACTTCCCGCAACCCGACGGCCCGATCAGCGAGGTGATGACGCCCGCGGGCATCACGAGGTTGACCCGGTCGAGAACCTGACGCTCGCCGAACCAGGCCGAAACGTTGCGGCCCTCGAGCGTGGCGAGAGGTGCGCGCGCGCTCGGTTGATGCGAGGGCGCGTCGATGACCAGATCCGGGCCAGCCGGGCGTTGTGCCCACGGCGAGCCCGATGCGCCCAAACGGCCGCGCCGGTTCGACACCGACCGGGCAGGCAGGCGCAGCTTCCGGTCGCGCTGCCCCGACCGAGGGGGTGGCGTCGTTGCGGTAAAGAGCGGCACAGCCGGAAGCACCTGCGTCAACTCGTCGTCGTGCACGTTCTCGTTCATAACCACTCGTTTCGGGTTGCTAGAGCAGATTCGGGAGCAGGCGCACGAGCTGGTCGGCCACGAAGACCCCACCAACCGTGACCACGGGAAGGAACACGGTCCAGGTCTTGCGGGGGCCGACCCGCCGGAATGCCCAGACAGCGGCGAGCTCGATCACGAGCAGGAACTGCAGCGCGAAGACGAGCGCCCACACGGTCGATGTGTCCGTGGCCAGTTCCTTGTCGGCAAGCGGCAGGGTCAGATAGGTGGTCTGGCGTGCACCGGCGGGCTTCGTCTCCGAGACGAGTTCCGCATCCACTCTGGCGACGCCGGTGGGCACGAAGGCCGGGCCGCGAGCGGTCGCGAGCACCAGGCGGCTCTTGCCGGCTCCGAGCGCGGGCGGCGTCGGATCGCCGGCATAGCGAACGCCGAGCACGGAGTAGGTGTGTTCGCCCTGGCCGGTAATGACGGTGAATTCCTGCCCGGGGCGCAACTCCTGGAGTCGGCTGAACGGTCCACCGAAGGCTGCGGCCCGGCCCATGATGACGCTGTACCCGGCCTGCCCCGGGAGAACACTGTCGCGGCGGTGGCCCGGCCCCGCCCGCAGGGTGCCTGAGTCGGTGCCCTCGACCACGATCTCGTGCACATCGATGGACGGAATGTCGATCAGTGCGACGGGTGTTCCCGCCGTGAGCAGGACCTTGTCGACTGTGCCCTCGCTGACCGGAGCGGTTCCCTCGGCGAGTTCGTACCGGAACGTGTTGGTGAGCCGTTGCTGGCTGACGACGTGTTGCAGCTGACCGAGCACCGTGATGTTGGCCAGCAGACCGAGGATCAGCACGGCCAGGATCGTCAGGGTCGAACGGATGGCCTGATCACGCGGGCTGAGGTCGACCGGCGGTCGCGGGGGCATCGGCATCCGTCGGGGCGGCCTGGGGATTTTCGGCGGTTTGGGTGCTCCGGGCTCCGTCGGAGGCCGCGGCGGTCCGGACCGCCGACTGGATTCCGCACGGCCGGGACGGCCGGGCGGGCGGACCGTACCGGGTGCCCTGAACCGGCGCGTCGGCTTTGCGATGGTCACGACGCCATCCCCTCGCCGATTGCCGGGTTACGAGCACGACGCACGACGGGCAGCTTCCGCAAGCCCAGAGTCAATGCGCCGGCGGCGGTGAACACAAGCAGGAGGAAGTAGGGCGGGATGACGACGAGGGACTCCCGGGACACCGGTCCCAGCGCCGTTCCGAGAACCTCGGTCGGTGGCGTCAAGGTGACGTGACCGGTGAACAAAGTCCACTGGCCGACGTCGGGCAGGGTGGCCGTGACCGTGCGGGTCTCCCCTGGTGAAAGGTCGGCGACCTCGACGGCGTCGACTGCGGCCAACTGCATGCCGACAGCGTTCGTGATCCAGAATTTGAGACTCGACGTGACCGGGGTGGTCGTGACATTCTTCAGGGTGAAGGCCAGCACGATGTCGCCCCCGCCGGGGCCGAAGTCCGGCTTCGGCAACGCGGTGACGCCGCTGACATAGAGGACGCCGCCCACCGCCGTGGGGTCGATTCCGAGTGCGTGGGTCCCCGCGGCCGACCCTGCTGCAGTCGTTTGGGTGACTCCGCGCACCGAGGCTGGTTTCGCCGGCTGCGGCGCCGTCGCCCGGGGCGTGGCGCCGGGCCCCGCCGGCGCCGCCGGTGACGAGGATCCGGTCGGTCCGAGCACCGTGACGGACAGATCGACGCCGCGCGGATCATCCGTCGCCGACGTGGCACTGGGAGCAGTCGCGCTTCGGGCGACGGCACTGGGGGCAGCGGCACCCAGGGCGACACCGACCATGCCCGTCATCGCGAGGAGAGCGATGAGAGCCACGATCGGAAGCCGGCGCACGGCAGGGGAGGTAAGCACCGGTTTAGTTAGCACGTCCAAGGTTTCGATGATCTGACGGGAAAGCTAACGAGAGGCAAACTCGGCCGGGGCTTCTTCCCGCGCCTTGCGGCGCGCCTCGGCCTCCGTGTATTCGATCCAGGCGGCGGCCTTCGTAGCGTCGCGCTTGCGGCTGAACCGCACGATCAGCCAGGTCCCTCCCCCGACCAGCACCAGAAGGAGAAACGCCCACGGCACCACGAAGAGGTCGCTGTTGCGCGCGCCGGTCGGCAGCACTCCCGCGGCGAGGGCGTCCTCGTCGACGGTCGCGGCCAGCGACACGTGCGGGTTCAGATAGACCCAGGCGCCCACGCCGGGAATCACGATGCTGACCGTGCGGGAGCTGCCGGGCAGCATCTCGGAGATCTCCTGATCGACCAGCCCGGAGAGCGGAATCCCGAACAAGCCGCGCACCTGCGAGACGGTGTCGGCACTGAGCGACACGTTCCCGTTGTTGGTCAGGCTCATTTTCAGGGTGGTCTCGCCCGAGAACGGGTTGACACTCGGCTGGTAGGACGATTCGATGCTGCTGATCGTCAGGCCGGGCTGCAGCGGGCCCTTGACGCGCACATACAGGCGGATGCCGACGCGCCGGTCGACGGTGACCTGTCCGGCCGGGGAGAGGGCCGAGACGATGACGCCGCCGGCGTGGTCCCCGGGCGTGGCATCGGCCGGGACCGTCACGGTGAACGGCAGCACCTGCCGGGCGCCGGGGTCGAGCGTGACCTGGATCCTGTTGGTGCCGTTGTCGAAAGCGATCCAGGTTCCGGCGTCCGCGGGGGTCGCGGCTCCCTCGAGGAGCGCGAAGCTGCCGTCGTCGGCGTTGAAGGCGTCGGTGGCGTAGACGGTGACGGCCTGCACGGTGGTGCCGGTGTTCTCGACCAGGTATTCGTCCTGGAGCGTCTGGCCGGGTTCGACTTGGTAGCTGAACCGGGACCGGGACTGGTCGACGCCGCCGCCGGCGGAGGGTGCGCCGGCGATGCCGTCGGCGTCGGCCGCCCAGGCGCCGGAGGCCCCTGAGACGCCGAGGCTGACGGTCAATCCCAGGGTGACCAACACGCCGGCGGTGACGGACAGGAGTCGGGGGGCGATGGTGCGGAGGGTCACGATCGGCGTACTCATTTCTGCGGTCTTTCTGCGGATGCTGCGTTGGCGGAAAACAGTGTGAGAGGAAGGGGAGGACCGGCGCGAACGCCGTTCCTCCCCCGTTGTTCAGCTGGTGCCTGCTCCTACTTCGAGACGACCGTGAGGGTCATCGTCGAGGTGTAGGTGCCGGCGGCCTTGTCCTGAGGAGCGACGAAGGTCAGGTCTGCGTTGAGAACGCTGTCGCCGACCGTGTTCGCTGCCGAGCCGGAGGCAAAGTTGTACGTCCCGGATGCCGCACCGGCCACCTGGACCGCGGCGGCGGTGACGCCGGTCGCGGACGTGCCGGCAACGACCAGCTTCGGGGCGACGCCGAGCTGGGACTTGCTGATGATGTTCGTCGCATCCGTACTGTTCTTGAAGTCCGCGACGGTCGCGCTGAGGTTCCAGCCTTCGCGCGTGAGTACCCGGCCATCGTTGACCGTGATGTTGCCGAGGGTGCCGGTCGTGGTCGACTTGTTGTTCACGAGTGACGGGGTGCCGAACGACGCCGCGGCGCCGGCCGGGACCGTCAGCGCGAGCACGCCGTTGACGGCGCCAGTCGTGGTGGGAGCGAGAGCGACGGTGCCGTTCTGCGGGCCAGGTACGACGGGCGGGACAACGACGGTGGTGTCATTGCGACTGAGCGTGTACGCACCCGTCCCCGCGGTGATGGTCGCGGTACGGTAATACGCGGCCACAGTAGTCACACCGTTATTAATGGTGCAGGCGAACCCGAGCGAGTAGGTGCCTCCGGCAGCCTTGATCGCAGGACCTGTCCCGTTGATCTGGCCGGACGGAGTGGTGTTCGGCAGAAGAACCCCACCCGTTGCGGTCAGGGAATTGGGCGAGAATGCCTTCCAGCCGTTCGTTCCCCCGAGCTCCGTTCCCGGTGTGGTGGCGAAGGTGTAGACGTTCGTGGTGCCCGCGGGGCAGGAAAAGTCGACCATCGGGTCTACCCCATCGGGCGAGCCGACGACCTGGTCGTCCCACCCGTAGGAGTATCCGGGAGCGTCCAAGGCGCTTCCGTCTGCGGCGTCGTACATGTAGACAGCCCCAGCCGATCCGTTGGTCTGGACCACGGCGGAGGCCGCGGCCACTCCCGTGCCAGCCAGCAGGGCGATGGACAGCGCCCCGACCGCGAGAGTGCGGGTCTTCGTGTTGAGCTTCATGAGTTAATCCTTTTCTTGACGCGTTTAGGGTGACGTGAAGGACCGATTGAGATGCGACGAAGCGGAATTAGCGCAGGTTCGAGCGGAGGGGGGTGGTGCTGCTCGGGGCGAGGAAGCCGAACTTCTTCTTCGCTGCTCCCGTGGTGGAGGCGAATGTGCCGGTGTTGGTAAGGCTGCTGGCCTTGCTCGGGTCGAGCAGGTTCGCCAGGGTGGCGTCGAACTTCGGGTTACCCGCCTCAATGCGCGCGTACTCGACGACGAGATAGGTGTCCCTTCCCCAGGTGGCGTTGCTGTAGAAGGCCGAGTTTGGAGTCATTGCGGCACCGGCTCCGGTCACGGCGTTCGTGCCGGCGATGGGCGTGCCGACCTTGGCCGGGTTGAGCATCCCGACCCTGTTGGTTGCCGTTCCGATCCGGTTGATGCCGGCGCCGGTGTTCTGGGCGACCCACTGGGCGGCGGACATCGCAGTGATCGCGTTGTCCGGGAAGGGTGAGCCATCGGCAAGGGCTATGGTGTCGTGTTCCTGACCGACCTTGACACAGCTGGGGTTGGCAGTCGAGTACGCGCTCGTCAGGGAGAGCTTGGACAGCCAAGACTCACGCGTCCCGGAACCAGCCTGAGGAATGACAGCCGTCACCGAAACGCCATTGACGGCTGTGATGGAGCAGTTGAAGATGCCGGTCAGCGTGGCAAGGTCGAGGTTGTCGAATCCCGTGTTTGTGCCGCTGTGGGCGTACGTGAGCGCGTCGCGACCGAACGGCACGTAGGCGAGCAGCCCGTTCGTGTTCGCGGAGCTGCCCGGGCCAGAGGAGCTTCGCGCGATGTCGACCTGACCGGTGATGATCGCTGCAGGCGATCCGGGTGTCGCGGACGTGTAAGCGGCACCATCAAGCGACCGGCTAAGTGCCTTGACCCCGTCGCCCGAGCCGTTGGGACGCCCGAAACGAGCGCCAGCAGGCTTGGTCTGGATCAGCACTCCGCCCGTCGCGTCGAAGGAGCCGACTGCCGTCCCATTGGCCAGCGACCGGACGTTCGAACCGCTGACCGTCGTGCCGTTGACGGCCGCGTTCACGACGTCCTGGAGCGTATCTGAACCCACGATTGCGTAGCTGTTGGACACAGGTTCAGCGTTCGCCGGCGCCGCCATGACGATGCCGGAAACGGAAACACCGACGATTGCGCAGATCGCAATTGCCTTTTTCGAGATCATGTGATGCCTTTCGGTGTACTGCACAAGAGGCGAGCCCAGGTGGACTCGACTTTCCCGGCGCGGTCCCGGAGTGCCCCCGAAACCTCGCCAAGCCGTAGCGCGTCAGGCCTTGCGTCTGGCGCGCGAGTAAAGGGGAACCATCCCGGCCGCTAAGAGACCTGACAGCAGTCCGGCGGGGACGGCGGCCGCCAGCGGGCCCACATCTGGATCTGCCGGAGTCGGCCTGCCCAGGAGCGGGGCAGCAGAAATCCCGGTGGCCAGAGGGTCCGCTGGCGTGCCAGTCGCTGTCGGTGCCGAACCCGGTTCGGGCGATGTCGGCTTTGCGTACGACTGAACCCTCGAGGCGGGGGCGGATGGTGGAGTCAGTTTCGACGTGGAGGGTGCTGGGATGGTTTGCGCACGAGGGCTGATCCCGCTTTCTATCGCAGCGGCCGCTGCCAGCGCTTGGTCAACCCAACTCGGCGGCAGCGGCGCGTATCCCGGCGGCAACTGACCGACGTCGGTGCCGGGGGTCTGCCCGTCTTGGACTGCAAACCGGATCAGGTTGGCATAGACGGCGCGCTGCGTCGAGTCGGTTTGGAGTGGATTGATGGCGGCGTAGACGGGCATTGTCAGGGCGTATGCGGTCGGAGCCGCAGCGGCGGTCGGGCCGGCGGGATCGAACTCGAGCACCCGAGACTGCGTTCCAGCCGGCGTCATGGCGGCGGCGGCGGCGAGAAGGCTTGTTTCGTTCGGTGCCACGAACTTGCCGGCTGGATTACGCAACGACGCGGTTATGGCCTGGTAGCGATTCGCCGCAGGAGTCGTGGTGAGGGCCAGAACTCCTCGACTGCCGATGAGTTCTCGCGCTGTCTTGCCGTATTTCGGAGGGGTCGAGAATTTGTCCCAGGTTCCCAGCAGGAGGCCGTCACCTCGCAACGTCTGGTAGGCGCCGCTTTCGAAATCCGCCGTATAGGGCCGCCAGGTGACGAGATTGACGGCACCTGTGCCGTTCGCCGGATCGGTCACCGTCGTATCAGGTTTCTCAATCGGATCAGCCTTGGGGAGTGACTCGCGCGGCACGGCGAGGCCTGTTCCGGTCGGGTTCACCGACGCATTTGTTGAATACCACGGGTTGACGACCATCCCCCAAGGGTCTGCCTGTCCATCCAGAAAGGCCCGCGCATCGGCGTCCGACAGGACATAGCGCCATAATTGGACTGCGAGATCGGAACGTCCCGACGGCAGCAACAGGTCTCCCAATGACGGTGACACCATGAGTTGGTAGGCCCACTCCTCATCGTTGACGTCGAGGAAGTCCGGATCCTGCACGAGGGTGCGAGCATTTTTTCCCGGGCTGTCGAAGCTGACGAATCCAACATGAGATCTGTCTCCAGGCGGAAGCGCCTCGAAGTACGACTGGGTGAGCAATTTCGCGATGAGTCGCGGCGTGAGGTTGAGAGAGCCGAAAGGTAACCCATTACTCGCCCTGAACTCGTCAGGGACCACGCCGACCGGCGAAACCTTGCGATCGATTGCGAATGAGACTGCGAGGCCTGCGATGGCAACCGGGGCGTACTGGAGCGGATCCTGTTCGTCGGTCTCAAGCGGCCGTGAAGTGAATGCGAGCGGGCTCGGTTCCGTCCGAGACGCACCGGTGACGGCCTCCGCCTCATTCCCGGTGCTCAGGACGAAAGCCGACCCTGTCGGGCCGGTGCACAACTTGGGCTGCCAGGACGAGATGGCCCCGCTCACCAATTCGCTGCCGGACAGCTGTCGTTCCGCGGCCCCGATCGCACACCGTATCCCGATGGGCTCAAAATCGAGCTTGATGGCTACGTGGTGCTGCCACGAGTCCCAGAGCAGTCCCGATTGGGTGATTGTCGATGATCCTGAGTCGCCCGTGCCACGAGGAATGACCACCAGCCAGCAGGACTGCCCGACAACCGGAGTAACCAGAGTGTTCGGTGAACCGCAACCCAGGCCAGGCGACTGCATGGCCGTTTGGATCTCGAACGGCACGGACCCCGTTCCTGCAGGTCCGGACCCTGCCCACTTGGTCTCATTCGTTGTGAGCTGGGTGAAGAACTGGTTGGTGTTCACATCGATCTCAGGCGTGCGTGTGGTGGCGCCCGACGCGTTCTTCACAATGTCAGTGATCAGAGTTCCGTCGACTCCCTTGAACGGAATCGACGTGTATGCCGGGGTGAAGACACCCCTTCGAGGCACGGTGTACTCGGCGTCTTGCGAAGCAACGTCCGCATCCTCCCCGGAAGAGTTTCGAGTCGTTCCCTCGGAGCGGGAGGCACCGTACTGGCAGGTCGTTCGGTCAGGGTGGCCTGGATGGGCAGGGTCTTCTCCCCAGCACTGCGCGATCTGCAAGAAATTCTCTCCACCGATCGAGCCCGAGATCGGCTTCGTCGACTCCTTTCCCCCGGTCCAGCTGACCACGATCCCTTGGGAGACCAGATTCCTGGTCTGCGAGACAGTCACCTTGAGATCCGGGAACGGCGCAGTCGTAATGTCGAGGTCGTAATCCTTGGACGCGACCGTGACCCCGCTCGAGGTGTCGGCGGACGCCGGCGACGGCGCGAACGCGCCAAGCACGGACACCCCGATCCCCACGACCAACCCGACGACGATTCCGCTGGCACCTGCCCGCGCCCAGATCGAATCGGTGCTAAAAAACCGGCGCGTCATTTCAGTCCTACTTTCGCGGCGAGGGGTTTCAGCCGCCGCCAGAGCACCGGCGGCAGCACGGCCGCCCCGATGAGGAGGATTCCAGCGACGAGCATGATGGACTGTTGGACGCCCCAACCGGTGTCGGCCAGGGTGAACGGCGACGCCACGGCAGTGCCCACGAGACCGGACCCGGCGCCTCCGGCGGGGCCGCCAGAGACCAGGGCGCCGTTCTCGTCGTAGACGGCAGCCACAGCATCCGCGGGCCCGGCCGCCGCCGCGGCTGCATCCACCGCTGCCGTCCCGCCCGCGCCGCCCGCGGCGGC
>NZ_SOGK01000014.1:0-42254 GCF_004564305.1 Cryobacterium sp. TMT3-29-2 | reverse complement strand
CCGCCGGCATCCGCAGCGCCTCGGCGCGGTCGCGGGGGCAGCCCCAGGTGACCCGCCGGCATCCGCAGCGCCCGGGCCCCGGGCGCGGGGGCAGCTCCATGCCGCCGGCGGCATCCGCAGCACCCTGGCCTGGTCGCGGGGGCAGCCCTAGGTGACCCGACGGCATTCGCAGCACCCAGGCACACCTCACCTGGCCTGTTGATAATATACGATCTGTGATACTGTTTCGGAATCGCGTGACATCGCGCGGCAACTCACCGGGAAATACAAAGGGGTATTCCATGGCAATCACGACAACCCAAGCGGACGCCGCGAAGCGACACGAAGAACGCCGGGTCCTCGCCGGAACCATGGTGGGTACCACCATCGAGTGGTACGACTTCTTCATCTACGCGCAGGCCGCCGGCCTCGTGCTGGCCGGGCTGTATTTCGCCCCGCTCGCCAACGACAACGCCGGGCTGGCTCAGCTCGTCGCCTGGGCCTCTCTCGGCATCAGCTTCCTGTTCCGGCCGTTGGGCGCGATCGTGGCCGGCCACCTCGGTGACCGTCTCGGCCGCAAGGCCATGCTCGTGCTGACCCTCGTCATCATGGGCGCGGCCACCGCACTGATCGGACTCCTGCCGACTTTCGAGCAGATCGGCATCTGGGCACCCATCCTGCTCATCGTGCTGCGCATCCTGCAGGGTTTCTCGGCCGGCGGGGAATGGGGCGGGGCCGCCCTGATGTCCGTCGAACACGCCCCCGTGAACAAACGCGGATTCTTCGGTGCCTACCCGCAGATCGGCGTGCCGACCGGGCTCATCCTGGCCACCGGCGTCATGCTCCTCGTCACCAGCACGATGAGCGAGGAGGCCTTCCTCGCCTGGGGCTGGCGCGTCCCGTTCCTCTTCTCGGTGCTGCTCATCGTGGTCGGCTTCATCATTCGCCGCTCGGTCGACGAGAGCCCCGTCTTCAAGGAGATGCAGGACCGCAAGAAGGAATCGGCCGCCCCGCTCCGCCAGCTCTTCAGCGGCCACTGGCGCCAGGTCATCCTGACCGCCCTGATCTTCATCGCCAACAACGCCGCCGGCTACCTGCTGATCGCATTCTTCTCCTCCTACGCCACGAAGCCGGTCGAGGCCGGCGGCCTGGGCATGGAACGCTCCCCCGTGCTGCTCGCCAGCACCATCGCCGCCGTGTTCTGGCTCGCGTCGACGATGATCGGCGGCATCCTCTCCGACCGAATCGGGCGCATCCGCACCTTCCAGTTCGGCTATGCCTGGCTCTTTCTCTGGGCGATCCCGATGTTCCTGCTGATCGACACTGGTGAGATCCTCTGGTTCACGGTGGCGCTCGTCGTGCTGGCGAGCGGACTGGGCTTCTCGTACGGCCCGCAGGCGGCGCTCTACGCGGAGATGTTCCCGGCTCAGGTACGCTACTCGGGCGTGTCCATCGGCTACGCGATGGGCGCCATCCTCGGCGGTGCGTTCGCTCCGCTGATCGCACAACTGCTCCTGGACGAGACCGCCTGGTCCCCGTCGATCGGCATCTATATCATGGTGCTGGCCACGATCTCCTTCATCGCGGTCTCCGTGGTGAAGGAAACCCGCGGAGTCCCGCTCGGGATCTCCCAGCACGACTAGAAAGCCGTAAAAAACATGCCGACCACGACCTCTGGTGGTGCCGCCGACGCCGGCACCACCCCTGCGCTCGCAACGCCGGGCAAGATCATCGCCGTGCACCTCAACTACCCGAGCCGGGCCGCCCAGCGCGGCCGCACGCCCGAGCAGCCGTCGTACTTCCTCAAGCCGGCGTCGTCGCTGAGTTCCAGCGGAACGCCGGTCGACCGGCCCGACGGATGCGAGTTGCTGGTCTTCGAGGGAGAGATCGCCCTGGTGATCGGGCGCCGCACCCGGGGCGTCTCGCCCGCGGACGGCTGGGCGGCTGTCTCGCACGTGACCTGCGCCAACGACTTCGGTGTCTACGACCTGCGCTACGCCGACAAGGGCTCGAACCTGCGCTCGAAGGGGGCCGACGGCTTCACCCCGGTCGGGCCGACACTGCTTCCGACTGCCGGTCTCGACCCGGCGGCCCTGCGCATCCGCACCTGGGTGAACGGCACGCTGGCGCAGGAGGACACGACCGCCGACTTGCTCTTCGGCTTCGGCCGGCTCGTGGCTGACCTCTCCCAGCTGATCACGCTCGAGCCCGGCGACCTGATCCTCACCGGCACGCCGGCTGGATCGTCGGTCGTCGGGCCGGGCGACACCGTCGAGGTCGAAGTGGATGCCCCGGGCGCCCCCGGCGCGCCCCGCACCGGCCGCCTCGTCAGCCCGATTCGGCAGGGCACGGTGCCGTTCGGCGCGTTCGGGGCCGGCCCGCGGGTCGACGACCTGCAGCGCACCGAGGCCTGGGGTTCGGCGGAGGCGGCCGGACTGGCGCCGGCATCCGCCGCGACACCGGAACCCGCACCGGCAGCGGCGCCCTTCGACCTCACCTCCGAACTGAAGGCGCAGATCAACGGCGTCGGCACCGCCACCCTCAGCGCCCAGCTGCGGAAGCGCGGACTCAACGCCGTGTCGATCGACGGCCTCGGCTCGACCCGCCCCGGCGCCCGCCTCGTCGGCCGGGCGCGCACCCTGCGCTACATCCCGGCCCGGGAGGACCTGTTCGAGTCGCACGGCGGCGGCTACAACGCCCAGAAACGCGCCTTCGACTCGCTCGGGCCGGGCGACGTGCTCGTGATCGAGGCCCGCGGCGAGCGCGGCACGGGCACGGTCGGCGACATCCTCGCCCTGCGCGCCCAGGTGCGCGGCGCGGCGGGCATCGTGACGGATGGCGGTGTGCGCGACCTCGCGGCCGTCGCCGCCCTGGATATCCCTACCTACCACGCCGGCCCGCACCCTGCCGTGCTGGGACGCCGCCACGTCCCGTGGGACACGGACCTGACCGTCGCCTGCGGCGGGGCATCCGTGCAGCCCGGCGACGTGATCGTCGGGGACGCCGACGGGCTTATCGTGATCCCGTCGCACCTGGTCGAGGAGGTGGTCGCCTCCGCCATCGTGCAGGAGCGCGAGGAAACCTTCATAGCCGCCATGGTTGCGGCCGGGCACGGCGTCGACGGGCTCTACCCGATGAACGCCGAGTGGAGAGCCAGCTACCGGGTCTGGCAGGAGGAGCAGGCATGACGGTCCCGACCGGGGTGTCGACAGGAGGCTCGACCACCGGCGGCTCGATCACCGGGGGCTCGACCACCGGCGATTCGATCACCGGGGGCGCGGACGCGTCGCTGAGCAAGGCGCAGCTCGCCCACCAGTGGATCCGGGCTCGCATCTCCGACGGCAGCTTCAGCCCGGGCTACCGCCTGGTGCTCGGGCAGATCGCCCGGGAGATCGGTGTCAGCACCGTGCCGGTGCGGGAGGCCATCCGTCTGCTGGAGGCGGAGGGTCTGGTCACGTTCGAGCGCAACATCGGCGCCCAGGTGGCCATGCTCGACGCCACTGAGTACACCCACACGATGCAGACGCTGGCCCTCGTCGAGGGTTACGCCACGGCCCTGTCGGCGCCGCGGCTCGACCCGGATATTCTGCTGCGCGCGCGGGCGATCAACGCGGAGATGGCCGACTGCCTGCACCACTTCGACCCGGTGCGCTTCACCAGCCTGAACCGGGACTTCCACTCGGCCCTGTTCGAGGCCTGCACCAATGCGCACATCCTCGACCTCGTGCAGCGGGGCTGGAGCCGGCTCGGCACTCTGCGGGAGTCCACGTTCAGTTTCGTGCCCGGGCGGGCGCACGAGTCCGTCGCCGAGCACACCGCACTGCTCGACCTGATCGAGGACGGCGCCGATCCCCTTCAGATCGAACTGGCCGCGCGCGACCACCGGCTCGGCACCCTCGACGCCTTCCTCGCCCAGCAGCACGCCACCCCCTCCGCCTAACCTCCGTTCCCGTCGAGAGTGCCTGTTCCGCCGGTCACTCTCGACCGGAACGGGCGCTCTGACCGGGGCCGGTGCCCGCGGAGGCCAGAGCCCGCGGGGCCGGAGCCTGAGGGGGCCGGCCGAGATCAGACCGTGCGGAGTTCGCCGCGCAGGATCGAGTCGCCGGAGTGCTGCGGGTCGCCGTCGCCGGGTTCCGCGGACACGTCCACGAGCGGGTACTGCGACAGGTCGACGCCGTCGGGGATGACGTAACGCCCGGACTCGCCGTCGAGCAGTCCGATGCTGATCAGCCCGGATGCATCCGCCTTGATCAACCAGACCTCGCGCAGATCGGAGTCGGCGGCGACCCCGGTGACGTCGAGCACGACTTCCCGGTGGCCGTCGGCCGTCTTCGCCACGTAGGCACTGCCTTCGGCCTCCCAGCCAGGGAACGGGTCGAGCCGCGCCTGGGCGAGCAGCACCGGCGCGGGTTCCTGCTGCTGGACGGACTGCCACCAGATGCCGCCGCCCAGGCCGCCGAGCAACCCGGCGATGCCTGCGGCCACGGCAACCGGCATCCAGTTGCGGGGCCGACGGCGGGGGCGCAGGCCGGGGCCGATGTCGGTGATGGTGGCGGACGGGGTTGAGGACGAGGGCAAGGACGAGGTCGGGGTCAAAGTCGAGGACGAGTCAGGCTCGACCGCCGGGTCAGACTCGGGCACCAAAACGGGGGTCGGGGCAGGCTCGGTCGCCGCTGCCATGAAGTCATTCCGACGGGGAGTCTCCGCAACGGCGCCGGACAGGCCGAGGGCGGCGCGGACGCCGGCCCAGACCCGATCTCCGGGCTCCACGAGCTCGACGCTGCGCGCGGACCGGCCGACGGCGACGGTGTGCTGCAGGGCGATGAGCTCCAGGGAGCACTCGGGGCACTCCGACAGGTGTTGCCGTTCAGGGTCGGTGAGGTCGAACTCTGCCATGGCTATGAGAGCGAGATTTTCCCGGTCAATGTGTGTCATCGTTCGCCTCCAATCTGGTGCGCAGTCTCGAAAGACTTCGACGGATGTGACTCTTCACGGTGCCGAGCGGCAGTCCGAGGCTATCGGCGATTTGAGAGTGGGTGAGATCGTCGTAGAAGGCCAACTGCATCACCTGCTGCGCAACAGGTCCGAGCCGGCGGAGTTCGTCGCTCATCAGCACCCGATCCGCGATGTCGGCGGATTCGTCGGCCTGGCTGAGCTCGGTGTCGACGATGACGGCCTCTTCGACGCGACGCCGACGCGTGCGGGCCTCGTGGGCATCCGCCACGGTGTGCCGGGTGATCCCGACGAGCCAGGCCGGCAGTCGCGACCGCGAGGCATCGAAGCCGTCCCGTCCGCGCCAGGCGGAGATGAAGACCTTCTGCGTGACGTCTTCGGCTTCGCCCGGATCGCCGAGCGAGCGAACGGCGATCGTGTAGACGAGGGAAGACCAACGGGCGTAGGCCTCGGCCAGCGCACGTTCGTCGCCGGCCCGGAACGCGAGACCGAGTTGGGCATGGTCCTCTTCGTCGGTGAGTGCCGTCACGTCGTATCGGTGTCCCCCGGTTGGTGAGCGCATCGGGAGGTCGTACACGTCAGCGCCCGCCGGAGTGCGGGTCTCGACCACCGTGATGCCCAGCATAGTCACCCCTCTGTCTCTTCATGCCTGGGTCAGGCCATCGGAGTCGCAGAGACGATGACGTTCGACAGGTAGGTCTTGGCGTCATAGTCGAATTCGCCGCCGCAGGTCACAAGGGTGAGCCGGTTGGGACCGGACCGGTCGAAGATCGATCCCCAAGGCACGTCCTGTTTGGTCACGGTTTGAACGGATTCCACGGCGTAGCGACGCTCCTGACCGTCTGCGGTGGTCACTACGATCTCGGTGCCCACTGTGGCCGTGGCCAGCTGGGCGAACGGCCCGATGTCGTAGACCAGGGAGTCGACATGGGCGGCGATGACGGTGGCCCCTGCCGCGCTGGCCGGTGACGGTCCGAAGCGGTACCAGGCGGCGAGCGACGGGTCTTGAGGAAGTTCCATCGCCCCGTCCTCGGCCAGGCCGACGGATTCGATCGCCATGTCGATTCCGAGGGAGTCGACCCGGATGCTCTGGGGCGGCAGGGCCGCCGGGACCTGGTTCTGGTCCAGCGAAGAACTGGTGGTCGGCACCTCGACCTCGGCGGTGGGCGGCGAGGCCGCCGGCGTCGTGGTCGGCGCCGCGTTCGTCGGGGGAACGTAAGCCGTGGAAGAGGCTGTGCTCGGGGCGCTGCTGCAGCCCGTGAGCAGGGCGAGAGCCACAGCGAGCGCTGTGAAAGTGCCCGCTGTGGCTCTCATCGTGAATTCCTCTTCCTGCTAGCGGCGAGCCGCGGACAAGCGACGCATGCCGACGACGGCAGCGGCGACCAGACCCATCAGCACGGCGGCGCCACCGACCAGAAGGCCCGTGGAGTCGTTCGCCTGGTTGGTGGCGACGAGACCGGCCTCACCGGCGGGGATGCTGTCCGGGTTGGAGTGGAGCCCCTCGATGGTCTGAACGGCCAGAGCGAGGTTCTTGTCGGTCAGGCTGCCCCACGCGTAGACGATCGTGTTCGTGCCCTCTGCGACGTTCACGTCTGCCGGGCCGATGACCGGGTCAGTCGTTCCGGTCGCGGCGACGGCGGCCGAGATGGTGCCGGCCGGCAACGTGAGAACGGACTCGTTCGGGTTGGTCAGGGCGGTGATCGCGACGGCTCCGTTGGCGAGGACATCGACCGCCGGGGCGGCTGCCACGTGGCGGACCGTCAGACGGCCCTCGCCGGCGGCGAGCTGCGAGATGTCGTTGGTGAACAGCGTCGCCGTGGGCTTGCCGTCCGCGTCGAGGTTGGCGGTGGCGGTGTAGTTCTTGCCGGCCTCGAGCGGTAGGTCGACCGGACCGATGGCGGGTGCGCTGGCATCCGTTGCGTCCGACGCGGTGATGGCCACCTTGTAGGTGCCGGGTGCGAGTTCGAGCGGGCCAGCGAGGTCGCCCGGCTTGAAGTCGTCCAGGGTCAGCTTGTCGTTCACGTAGACGTCGACGGTGAGGCCCGGAACTGCGTGAAGCACAGACAGCTTCGCGACGTCTTCGGCCGCCTGCGCCGGGGCGAGGCCGCCGAGGGCGACGAGAGCGCCGAGAGCGCTGGCCGTCATTCCGATCTTGAGGGACTTGTGCATCGTTTCCTCCTGTTTAATGGCTCTGTGAGTGGGTCACTCTGAAGAGGGACTTACTGCCTCTCTTACACTTACTTCTCCCAGAAGCCGGAAAACGGATGCACCTGCATGGAAATCTTGGGGAACTTTTTTTGCGGGGTGCGCGGCCGATCACCGCGTCATCGGCTCGCGGCGGCGCGATGCAGGGAGATGTCCCGGCGGAAGACCAGCATCACCACCACCAGCGACACGGCCGAGAACGCCGCCCCGCCCGCGAACATCGCCGGGTAGCCGAGCCACGGCTCGAGCAGGGACAGCGCCAGTGGCACGAAGAACCCCAGGTAGGTGATGCCGTAGTAGATCGCGGTCAGCCGGGCAAGGTGGTCGGGCGGCGCGATCCGCTGCACCTCCTGCAGCCCCGATACCATCAGCAGGCCGTAGGCGGCGCCGAGCAGGGCGGCCGCCGGCAGGATCAGCCAGAGCACAGGCGGGCTCACGGCGACGGATGCGAGCAGCAGCGACCCGACGGTCAGCATCAGCGCGAACATGATTCCTCGAGCATTGTGCCCGGCGGTGATGCGGTGGCTGAAAAGTTGCAGCGACGCCCCGGCGACGAGTGCCACCACGCAGAGCAGGGCCGCGAACGCCACCGGCGCGGACGGGATCTCGGACGCGGCGAGCGCAGGCAGGATGGCGTAGGCGGTCGTGGCCGTGCCGAAGACCCACGGCGCCACCGGCACGATCAGGAGCAGGAACCGCGGGTACGGGGAGGTGGCGGGATGGGCGGCCGGCAGGGCCCCGGCCGCAATGTTGCGGCCCTGGGACTCCGGGGTGCGCAGCAGCAGCAGGCCGAACACCACGGCGATGACCGTGTGCGCCGCGTAGGGCAGCACGCCGGGGAAGGGTGCCCACTGAGCCAGCGCTCCGGAGCTCGCCGCACCGAGGGCGAACCCGAGGGACAGGGCGATGGTCGCCCTCCGTGCCCCCGAGGCCCGGTCTGCCCTGAAATCGAACGGCTTTGCGGAGAGTTCCTTCACCCAGCTGGTGCCTACGGCCATGGCCAGGCCGAGGGCCACGCCGGAGAGGATGCGACCGCCAAGCAGCATCGGCACATTCCCCGCGGACAGGGCCAGCAGCACGCTCCCCGCTATCGCGACCCAGGGGGCCGGCAGCATCAGTGGCCGGCGACCGAACCGGTCCGACAGCGGGCCGGCGATCAGCAGCGCCGGGATGATGCCGAGCACGTAGGCGCCGAGCAGCAGGTTCGCCAGTTGGTTCGAGAACCCGTCGGCCTGCCGGTACATCACCAGCAGCGGGGTGAATTCGTTGCCGCCCCAGGCGACGGCGAAGATCGCGCCGGCCGGCGCCAGCCAGTGCTTCCTGCCCCGGGCGCCGGTGGTCGAGACTGTCCCGGTGCTCGAGCCCGTCGAAACCGAGCCTGTCGAGACCGGACCGGTGGTCGAGCCTGTCGAGACCGAGCCGGTGGTCGAGCCTGTCGAGCCCGGACCGGTACCCGCACCAGTCGCATCCTGGATGTCGGTTGTCATGACGGTCCCCCCGGTCGACATTCGGCGGCCTCGCCAGTGAGGCTCGCTCTTGTTCAGCCTACGGGAGGCGGCACGCCTCACTCCCCCGGCCGACGGCGAACGAATTCGACGGAGATTTTGAGAGAAATGCGTCTTTCCGGAGGGGTTGAGGGCGTTACGGGCAAAATCTCCGTCGAATTCGTCAGGGGCCAGGCGACACCGGGGCGGAACGTCGGGGGCGGGGCGCTCAGGCCAGGAAGCGCAGTGCGGCGCGCTTGAACTCGCGGGAGGTAAGCGTGTTGACGTGGTCCCGGCCCGCCAGCTCGAGGTACTCGGAACCGCGGGCGCGGGCGAGGTCGGCGACCCCGGCCGGGATGGAGTCGGCGCCACCCGCGACGTAGAGCACGGGGATCTCGGCCGGCACGTCCAACGAGGAGCCGGCCACTCCGCCGACGCAGGCCACGAGGGCCTCCCGGTCGGCGCCGGCGGTGATCGCGGCGCCCAGCACCGCCATGATGGACGGGTCAGCGGAGACGGTGCCGTCGGTCACGAAGCGGCGCACGGCATCCGGATGCCAGGTCTCGAACAGTTCGTCCGGCCCGGCTCCGCCGAGAACCAGCCGCCGCACCCGCTCCGGTGCCAGCCGCGCGAACGCCGCCGCCACCCGCGATCCCATCGAATAGGCGACCACGTCGACCTGTTCCAGCCCGAGGGTGTCGAGCACGACCACGAGGTCGGCGGCGAGCTGCCGGGGCAGATAGTCGATGCTGCGGTGCGGCTTGTCGCTGCGGCCGTGACCGCGGAGGTCGACGGTGATCACGCCCCGCCCGGCGTCCTGCAGGGCTCGCACCCAGCCGGTGCCGACCCAGGTGACGTGGCCCGTCGAGGCGAACCCGTGCACGAGCAGGATCGGGCGATCCCCGGGCACGACGTCGTAGGCGATCCGCACACCGTCGAGACGCCGCGCGAAGAGCATCTCGCCCGCAGAGACCGCTGAGCCCGCCGAGACCGCCGAGCCCGCCGAGCCCGCGGCGTCGGTCGCGCGAGCGGACCCGGCCGAAGGCGGACCGGTCGGATCGGTCAGATCGGTCGCACCCACGCTCAGTCGACCACGTCGGAGGTGACGAGCAGGGCGCCGGCGTAGGCCAGTTCACCCAGGGCCGCGTCGCTCGTGTCCGGGGCGACGCCGGCGACCAGGTCGGTCAGCACCCGCACGTGCTGGCCGTGCTCGAGGGCGTCGAGCCCCGACGCGCGCACGCAGTGGTCGGTGGCGAGGCCGACCAGGTCAATGTCGGTGACGCCGTTGGCGATAAGCAGTTCGCCGGTCTTCTCCCCGCCCTCCGAGACGCCGTCGAAGATGGAGTAGCCGGCTGCGCCCTGCCCCTTGCGAATGTGGATGGCCGTGTCCGGCAGCAGAAGCGACGAGTGGTACTCGGCGCCGGGAGTGCCCGCCACGCCGTGCACGGGCCAGGAGTCCTTCGAGTCGGGTTCCCCGGCCGTGGCGAAGTGGCCGCCGTTGTCACTGTCGGGATCGTGCCAGTCGCGGGACGCGAAAATCACGTCATAGGCATCCGGATGCGCCAGCAGCAGAGCGCTCACCCCCGCGGCCACCGCAGACCCACCCTTGACGGCGAGGGCCCCGCCCTCGGTGAAGTCGTTCTGAACGTCGATGATGAACAGGGCCCTGGTCACGGATTACTCCTTCTGTCGCCGAGTGAAGTCAGGAGTTCGACAGGTTGTCTCCGCAGCGGAAGAACCCGGCGGTGATGGTGTCGAGCGCCTGCTTCGCATTATCGCTCACATCCCCGAGCGCGTAAACGGCGAAGGTGAGCGGCGTGCCGTCGGCCGCCCGGATGATGCCGGAGAGTGTGTAGCCGGTGTCGATCCAGCCGGTCTTGGCGAAGACGGCCCCGTCGGCGATGGCGTTCTCCCCCGTGAACCGGTCGCTGTAGGACAGCGAACCGGTGGGTCCGCCGGCGATCGGGAGCCCGTCGAAGATGACGCCGAGGTCGCCCTCCCGGTCGTTGATCTTGACAAACAGCCGGGTGAGGTAGGACGGCGGCACGGCGTTGTTGTCACTCAGACCCGAGCCGTCGGCGATCAGGATGCCGGTGGTGTCGATTCCGTAGGTGTCGAGTGCGGCGACGACGGACTGCTGCAGGGCGCCGAACGTGTTACCGGCGCCCGACTCCACCGCGATGAGCCGGGCGAGCATCTCGGCGAGCGCGTTGTCCGACACGATCAGAGCCTGCCCGATCAGCACGGACACCGGCTGGGACCGGGCGACCGCGAGCTGCTCGGCCCCGGCCGGCGCGGCGCCGAGGCTGACGCTCACACCGCCGCCGAGCGCGGCGGCGAAGGCCGCCCCGGCTCGGCCGATTGGGTCGATGCCGCGGGCGGAGGTGTGACGGGTCGGGTCGTCACGGTCGCCGTCGACCTGCAGGGCGGTCACGTCCGGCATCGACCCGGCGTTGCGTTCCAATTCGTCCCAGCTCGGTTCCCAGCCGGGTCCGCCGAAGAACGAGGCGTCCAGCACGAGGGAGGTGATCGGCGGGTTCGCCGGGTTCGCCTGCCAGGCGGCGAGGGTCTGACGGGCCAGTTCGTCGATGTGCGCGGCCCCGGAGTAGACGGATTCCATTCCGGTGGGCAGGCGCGTCAGGGTGAGGTCTCCTCCGCCGACTAGCACGACCGACCCCGGTGTGCTGCCGGCCACGACGGTGGTCGTGGCCCGGTAGTCCGGTCCGAGCACCTCGAGGGCGGCGGCGCTGGTCAGCACCTTGAGCACGCTGGCGGTGCGCGAGGAGGTGTCGCCGCCGCGGTCGAAGAGCACCTCGCCGGTGCGGGCGTTGACCACCTGGGCCTGGAAATCGGCCAGCCGCGGGTCGGCGGCGAGCGCGGCGACCGAGCAGGTGCGCAGGGTTCTGGCGTCGGCGGCGGTGGCGGGAACCGGGCGGGCTGGAACGGGTGCCGCCGTCGGCAGGTTCAGGCTCGCATCGGCGGTCGCGGCGGAGAGGGAGGCGGTGGCCGCGGCATCCGGGGTCCGGGTCGACGCCCCGACCAACACGGCTCCCGCGCCGAGAATCGTCACCACGGCGATGGAGACGGCCGCGAGGCGTTTGCGAGGCTTTAGTTCTTCCACCCGTGAACCCTACCCGCCGGGCATGTGAGTCGCCCTCGGCTTCGCGCCCGCTCAGCCCCCGCGGAGCGACGACGGAGCGACGACGGAGCGACGATGAAGGGACGTCGGCGCGACGACGGCAGGACTACGGCGTTGCCGCGAGCTCCCGCCGGGCGGTGAGCCAGGCATCCAGTGCCGCAGCCGGCAGCGGGCGGGACATGTGGAAGCCCTGAGCCTCGTCGCAGCCGTACCGGATCAGCGCGGCATACGCGACGGCGTCCTCGACGCCCTCCGCCACCATGCGCACGCCGAGGCTGTGGGCGAGCTCGATGATCGAGGCCACCAGCGCCGCGGCCCGGGCGTCGTCGGCCATCGGGAACACGAAGGACTTGTCGAGTTTGAGTTCGTCGATCGGCAGGTCCCGGAGATAGGCGAGGGAGCTGTAGCCGGTGCCGAAATCGTCCACGGCGATCCGGATGCCGCTCTCCCGCAGGCGCATCAGGATGTCCCGGGCCCGGGCCCGGTCCTCCATCAAAAAGTCCTCGGTGATCTCCAGCATCAGGTCCGCGGCCGACAGCCCGCGGACCTGGATCATGGTGGCGAGGCGTTCGGGCAGGTCGGCCTCGATCAGGGTGCTGGGCGACATGTTGACGGCGACGGTCAGGGGCGTGCCCTGAGCCTGCCAGAGCGCGGCCTGGTCGAGAGCCTTCCCCAGCACGATCCAGGTCAGGTCGCGCATGAGCCCGACGTCTTCGGCCAGGGTCAGGAACGCGTCCGGCGGAAGCAGTCCCCGGCTCGGATGCTGCCAGCGCACCAGCGCCTCCACGCCGTGCACGAGGCCGGTGCCCAGTTCGATCTTGGGCTGGTAATGCAGCACGAGTTCGTCGCCGGCGAGGGCGCCGCGCAGGTCTTCCATCATCCGGAGCCGGGAGTCGCCGTGGTCGTCGTCGGCGCCGACGAAGACGTGGTGCCCGCTGCGGGAGGTTTTCGCCTTGTACATGGCCATGTCGGCCTTCCGCAGCAGCGCCTTGAGGGTGTCACCCTGGTCGGGGAAGAGGGCGATGCCGATGCTGACGTCGGTCTCGATCGCGATACCCTCCAGCGTGAACGGCCGGGCCAGAACCGCCTGCAGCGCCGCCGCCGCCGTCACGGCTTCGTCGTGCCCTGCGTCCTGGATCAGGAGGGCGAACTCGTCGCCGCCCAACCGGGCGAGCAGGTCGCCGGGGCGTCGCTCGCCGAACAGACGCGAACCGACCTGCACCAGCAGCAGATCGCCGACGTCGTGGCCGAGACTGTCGTTCACCTCTTTGAACCGGTCGAGATCCAGCAGCAGCAGGGCTCCCCGGCGACCGTCCCCCGGCATGAGATGAGCGGATGCCTCGGCGTAGAGGGCGCGCCGGTTCGGCAGCCCGGTCAGGTCGTCGGTGCTCGCCTGGCGGCGCAGGTCGGCCATCCGCCCGATCTGCCGGGAGGCGAGCTGGGTGCGCACGGTTCCGAGCACCAGGGTCACGCCCGCGAGGACCACGGCGGGGGTGGAGATCGTCACCTGCGTGCCCAGGCCGAGCACCGCCATCCCGGCCACCGTGGCCACCCCGGGCACCGCGAGGGTCCACACGCCGCTGAGCGGGTGGCGGGCGGTGGCGCCGGGCGTGGTGAGGTCCCAGGCCCAGACCGCGACGAGGGTCAGGCCCAGCGCCCAGCCCGCATCCAGAGGCTGCCCGAAGGCGTAGGTTCCGGCGGCCACCTGGAAGGCATAGGCGGCGTCGGTCGCCGCGAAGATCAGAAGTCCGAGCACCAGCAGGACCCACCGCCGGCCCACGTCGAGCCCGCGGGCGGCGGCGATCCCCGTGATGACCGATACGAGCAACAGGTCGAGCAGAGGGTACGCGGCCGACACGAAAGCGGCCGGGGAGGGTGGCCAGGCCCCCGCCGAGGCGATCACCGGGCTGAGCAGCACGGCCAGCACGGATGCCGCGCCGAGCGACCCGATGGCGCCGTCCACCAGCACGGTCCGGGGCACCTGCCGGTGCTGACGGCGGGCCAGAACGGCCAGTCCCCCCAGGATCAGCGGGTAGAAGAGCGTGTAGCCGATGTCGGCCAGCGACGGGAATGGAAGCGCTCCGGCACCCGCCAGCACGAAGTAGGTGTTGCCGAGCGCGAAAGTCGTCATCGCGGCGGACACCAGGATCAGCTCAGGGCGCCCACGCTCCGCGCAGAGTACGGCAGCCCAGCAGAGCAGGGCGGGAAGCCCCGCGGTGACCAGCGACAGGGAACCGATGACAACCGGGCCGGAGCCGACGAGCAGGCCGATCACGTAACCGGCGAGCAGAACCCACATCAGCAAGAGGAACCAGCGGCCGATCCGGGTGTGGCGATTGAAGCGGGTAGGGCGGATGAAGCGGGTGCCTGGGTGACCCGCGTGCGCGTCGGCGTGCATCGGAACCCCCGCTTCCCTTGCATCCACGCTAGCCGACAAGCCGACGGGCCGGCGACCCGGAGCAGGGCCACCCCGGAACGTGGTGGCGTCATCCGGCGGGCGGAACGACCTCGAGCGGCTCGCCGTGGTGCCGCCAGAGCGCCATCGCCTCCGGGTGGCGGCGGGCGAGCCAGACGTCGAAGTCGGCCGCCGGGACCGGCCTCGACATGTAGTAGCCCTGGCCCTGATCGCAGCCGTAGCGCGCCAGTGCCGCATAGGACTCACCGTCTTCGATGCCCTCGGCGACCATCGTCAGGCCGAGGCTGTGCGCCAGGATCACGGTCGAGGAGACCAGCGCGGCGGCTCGCGCATCGCTCGTCATCGGCACCACGAACGACCGGTCCAGCTTGAGCTGGTCGATGGGCAGGTCCCTCAGGTAGGCGAGCGAGCTGTACCCGGTGCCGAAATCGTCCACCGCGATGCGCACGCCTCGGGCGCGCAGCCGGCTCAGGATGTCGTGGGCTCGGGCCCGATCGGCCATCAGGAAGTCCTCGGTCACCTCGACCTGCAGCGACGTGGCCGGCAGCCCGCGGGCCCCGAGCATCGCCCCGATTCGTTCGGGCAGCCCCTCGTCGACGAGGGAACTGCCGGAGAAGTTGACCGCCACCGACAACGGCTGCCCGCCCGCGTGCCATCGGGCCGCCTGGTCGAGGGCCTGGGCCAGCACCACCTGGGTGAGGTCAGGCATGAGGCCGGATTCCTCGGCCAGGGCGAGGAAGGCATCCGGAAACAGCAGGCCCCGCACCGGGTGCTGCCAGCGCACGAGCGCCTCCACCCCGTGCACGGCACCACTGGCCAGCTCGATCTTGGGCTGGTAGTGCAGCACCAGCTCGTGGCCGGTGAGCGCGTTGCGCAGTTCCTCCAGGGTGCGCAGGCGAGTGTCGCCGTGGCTGTCGTCGGAGGTGCGGTACACGTGGTGGCCGCTGCGGGCCGCTTTGGCCTTGTACATGGCCATATCCGATTTGCGCAGCAGCACCCTGAGGTCGCCGCCCTGGGCCGGGTAGAGCGCGATCCCGACGCTGGCCGTGGTCGTCAGGGCGATCCCGGCCAGGGTGAACGGCACCGCCAGCGCGTCCAGCAGCGTGACCGCCGCGGCCTCGGCCTCCACCGCGCCCGCCTCGGCGAGGAGGATCGCGAACTCGTCGCCGCCGAGCCGGGCCAGGAGGTCGTCGGGCCCCAACTGGGCGGCGAGCCGCTCGCCGACCTGCACGAGGAGGCGGTCCCCGGCGTCATGGCCGAGGCTGTCGTTGACCTCCTTGAAGCGGTCCAGGTCCAGCACCAGCAGTGCCCGGCGGTGTCCGCCGGAGAGCAGGCCGGGCACGTCGGCGTAGAGCGCCCGCCGGTTGGGCAGACCCGTCAGGTCGTCGGTGCGGGTCTGGGTGCGCAGATTGACCATACGGCCCAGTTCCCGGAACGCGAGGATGGTGCGAATCGTCGCCCCGACGAGGGCCAGGCTGGCGAGGAAGACGGCGGTGACCGGCACCGGAATCTGGCTGGCCGTGACCAGCACCACCAGCCCGCAGACCATGGCGATCGACGGCACCACCATGGCCCAGGCTCCGCGCACCGGTCGAGTCGGCGTTCCCGGCTGGAGGGTGGAGCTGCGCAGCCAGACGGCCATGAGCGCCAAGCCGACCGTCCAGCCCAGGTCCAGTGGGGTGCCGATCGTGTAGCCCGGGCCGGTCACCTGGAAAGCGAATACGGTGTCGGTGACG
Organism: Cryobacterium sp. TMT3-29-2; assembly: GCF_004564305.1. Classification (NCBI taxonomy): domain Bacteria; kingdom Bacillati; phylum Actinomycetota; class Actinomycetes; order Micrococcales; family Microbacteriaceae; genus Cryobacterium; species Cryobacterium sp. TMT3-29-2. Next base: position 26,342 of record NZ_SOGK01000014.1, on the reverse strand, counting down.
GTGAAGCTCAGCAGGCCCAGGATCAGCAGGTTCCAGTTGCGGCCGACGCTGAGCCCGCGGGCGGCGGCGATTCCGGCGACGACGGCCATCATGGTGAGATCCCAGGACGAATAGGCCACGGCGACCAGGGAGCCCACCGACGGCAGGCCGCCGTCCGTTTCCAGCACCGGGCCGAGCACCACCGACAGCACGGCGGCGGCGCCGAACACCCCCACGGCGCTGTCCAGCGTCACCGCCCAGGACAGGGTGCGCAGCTGCCGGTAGACCAGCACGAACAACGCGGCCAGGATCAGCGGGTTGAACAGGAGGTGTCCCGCATCCGCCACCGACGGGAACGGGAGCGCCGGGCCCGCCAGGGTCACGAGGTAGGCGGTGTAGCCGGCCGCGAACGCGGTGACCGCGGCGGCCACGAGTAGTTCCAGGTAGCGTCCTAAACCCACCCGCCGCACTTCCACCCAGCACAGCAGCACCGTGACCCACTGGGCCAGCACGTTGGTGCCGGCGCTCACCGCGAGGGGCACGCCGAGACCGGTCAGGAGCGATGCGGCGACGGAGCACGCGACCAGGGCGCCAAGGAGCCACAGCAGCCAAGTGTGGGCGCGGAGCGACCGGTTCGTGCGGGACTGACCGCGGGCTGCACGCAGCTCCATCGAGCCCCCTCCCACTCCTACTGGTCAGATTATCGGTGCACGCCCCGAGCCAACGCACTGTGAACCCGTGTCACAGCGCCGTCAGCCCCCCACAACGAGGTACAGCATCTGCTCCCCGAGGTGCCGGTCACCGGGTCGTGCTCACTCCCCGGGGTACCGCAGCCCGATCTGCGCGCGCACCAGGTCGAGCGTTTCCATGATCGCCACCAACTCCTCGACAGGCAGGATCTCGCTCGAGATCTTGCCGGCCCGGACCAGCTGTTCCGCCTCGGCCGCCTGGTAGTGCATGCCGCGTCCGTTGATCTCGGCGGTGAAGGTCTCGATGACCTCGTTGGCGCTGTTCCGCACCCTGAACTCCGTCGGCGAATACCAGACCCGGTCGATATCGATTCGGCCCAGCGTGCCGAGGATGGTAGCCGTGTTCGGGCCGGTCGTGTCACTGGCCGACAGGGTCTGGGCGATCTGGCCGCCCGCGTAGCGGAAGGTCGTGGCGACCTGAGCGTCGGCGCCGGTGGCCTTGAAGGTCGCGCTCGCGTGGATCGTCTCGGGGCGCCCGAACAATTCGGAGGCGAAGGTGAGCGGGTAGATCCCGAGGTCGAGGAGCGCCCCGCCGCCCAGGTGCATGGCGTTCAGCCGGTGCGCCGGGTCATCCGGCAGATCCTGGGTGTGATCGGCGATCAGGGAGCGCACGTCACCGAGGGTTCCCTCGGCGAGGATCTCACGGATACGCACCATGTGCGGCAGGAACCGGGTCCACATGCCCTCGAGCACCAGCAGTCCGAGGTCCCGGCCGAGGTCGACGATCTCGCGGGCCTCGGCGCCGTTCAGGGTGATCGGCTTCTCGATCAGCACATGCTTGCCGGCATTCAGGGCGAGCCGGGCGTTCTCGGCGTGGAACGGATGCGGGGTCGAGATGTAGATGATGTCGACATCCGGGTCCGCGGCCAGGGCCTCGTAGCTCGCATGAGCCGTGGGGATGTCGAACTCGGCCGCGAAGGCATCCGCCGAGGCCTGCGAGCGGGATCCGACCGCCTGCACGTGGAAACCGTTCAGAACCAGGTCATTGGTGAATGCGTGGGCGATGCCGCCCGTGGCCAGGATTCCCCAGCGAATGGCGTCGGTGCGGGTTGCGTCGGTCATGGGATCAGCCTACTGAGTGCATCTCGGCTCGGCCACGATCCCAACGATCGATCATGCGGGCGCCCCCGTCACATCCAGGTGCACGAGGGGACGTTCGCGGAGGGTGCGGAGGAATTGATCGGTGTCCGCGGCCTCCCACGCGGCGGCGCTGACGATGCGCGGGTTCACTTCGCGCACGAGGACCAGGCCGGCGGTGCGGGCCGCCTCGTGGACCTCCCCCCGTGGCGGGTTGCCCACGATGAGGAGGTCGATGTCGCGGGGGGTGTCGCCGGGCTCGCCTTCGCGTCGTGCGGCCCACGAACCGTAGATGTACGCCGCGTCGATTCCGGCGATTCCGGCGAGGTGCTTGGGGATCACGACGGCGGGTCCGTAGGTGAGGCCGAGCAGCTCGGCCAGCGGACGAAAAGCCGGCGTATCGCACCGGACGCGCACCTCGACGGCTTGACCGCGCTTACGGGTGGTCGCCAGGCCCATTTGCGCGATCCGGGTCACTTCGCGGTGTGCGCTCGCGTACGGTGTGTGGGCGGCGCGGGCCAGGTCAGAGATCGTGAACGAACGGTCCGGGTTCAGGAAGAGCCGGGCGAGGATCTCGCCCTGGGTGTCTGACCGGAAGAGCGGCGCGAGAGTCGGTGCTTTTGTATTCACATACGCAATAATACTATCGCTTATCTGGATAGACACGAGTGGATCGGGCGACGGTGCCGCACCGTTCCTCGCCGTGGCCACTCCGGTCCGGTCGCACTGGCACCGCCCCGTCATGCTCTCCGCCCCGTAACGCGTGCCGCCCCGTAACGCGTGCCGCCCCGTAACGCGTGCCGCCCCGTAACGCGTGCCGCCCCGTAACGCGTGCCGCCCCGTGACGCGCGCGGCCCCGTGTCCTGGCTCGGGACATCCGTGGTGCAGCGCACGGCGAACGAGGGGTGACCGACGTCGAGCCCGGGCCAGATGACGGATGTCCGCAGCCACCGACGATCTCGGCTGCCTGCGTTAGATGGAGCCGCCTATCAGAATCGAACTGATGACCTTCTCATTACGAGTGAGACGCTCTACCGACTGAGCTAAGGCGGCGTCACGATTCTTCCTCGCGGAAAACCTCGGTGACACAGCAACAAAGCTTAGCGGGTCTTGAGGGTCATCTCGTACAGGTCCGCAAAGGACGCCGCGACGTGCTCGGCCAGGGGGCGGGCCGCGTCGGAGTCGGCCCAGCACCGCCAGGCGTGGCGCAGAGAAGCCACGGCCACCAGGGTGAACAGGAGCGCCCGCTGCTGCAACTGCACCGAGTCGGGGCCCAGCTCGGGGTGGTCGGCGACGAAGCGCCGGGTAATGATCTCCTGCAACCGGCCCTCGAAGGTGCGCAGCGTGGCCATCCGCATCCCGAACAGGTACGGGTTCTCCTTCATCACCTGCCGCCGCAGCTGGTGGATCTCCCGGTCGCCCTCGGTGTTCCTGAGGCTCTCGGAGAGCAGCGCGGCCAGCTGGGCCAGGATGTCCCCGTCGGGTCCGCCATGCACAAAGCCCTCAATCTGCTCCTCGGACGCGAGGTCGAGTTCGTCGCCGACCAGCGCGGCATCCTTCGAGGGAAAGTAGTTGAAGAAGGTGCGCGGCGACACGTCGGCGTGCCGGCTGATGTCCTCGACGGTGACCTTCTCGATCCCCCGGTCACAGGTGAGCGTCAGCACGGCCCGCTGGAGGGCACGCCTCGTCGCGAGCCGTTTGCGTTCGCGCAGGCCCGGTTCCTCGTGTTGCGGCGACATGCCTCAATTCTTACACGGCGCGCAAATCTGCAACCAGACGGATGCTCAGCACACCGGTTCTCAGCACACCGGTTCTCAGCACACCGGTTCTCAGCACATTGGGTCTTCGGCCGGCACCGTGCCCTTCAGCAGGTAGTCGTCGACGGCGGAGTTCACGCAGGCGTTCGACTTGTTGTAGGCGGTGTGCCCCTCCCCGGTGAAGGTGACGAGGTGGCCGCTCTCGAGCTGCTCCGACAGGTTCTCGGCCCAGACATAGGGCGTGGCCGGGTCGTTGGTAGTGCCGACGACCAGGATCGGGTCGGCCCCCTCGGCGGCGATCTCGGACCGTTCCCCGTCGAACTGGTGCGGCCAGTTGGCGCAGCCGATGTCACCGAACGCCATGTACTTGCCGATCGTCGGGGCGGCCTGTTCGATCTCGGCGGCCTGCGCGCGCATCGAGGCGGGATCGTCGTTGTAGGAGTAATCGATGCAGTTGATGGCCAGGAACGCCTCGGTCGCGTTGTCGCGGTAGGTGCCGTCGTCGGACCGGCCGTTGTAGCCATCCGCGAACTGGAAGGCCAGGTCGGCGTCGCCGCGCAGGACACTGGCGAACATCTCGCTCAGGTTCGGCCACGCGGTGGCCTGATAGAGCGGGTAGATGATGGCGGTCAGCAGCGTGTTCGCACCAAGTTGACGGCCGTCGGCGGCCGTGATCGGGCTGACGTCGACCGACGCGAGCAGCGCGCCGATGGTGGCCATGGCCTCGTCGACGGTGCCATTGAACGGGCACTCCTCGCCGGCCAGGCAGTCGGCCAGGTAGGAGCGCAACGCGTTCTCGAACCCGGTGGCCTGCACCCGGGTCACCTCGGCGTTGCTGGTGGACGGGTCGAGGGCGCCGTCGAGGGCGAGGCGGCCGACCCGCTCCGGGTAGAGGTCCGCGTAGGTCGCGCCCAGGAACGTGCCATAGGAGTACCCGAGGAAGTTGAGCTTCTCGTCGCCGAGCGCGGCGCGCAGCAGGTCGAGGTCGCGGGCGGCGCTCAGACTGTCGACGTGTTCGAGCAGGGCTCCGGTGTTCTCCTGGCAGGCGGCGCCGAAGTCGACGGCCGCCGCCGACAGCTCCTGGATCCAGGCGTCGCTCCCCCGCGGCGCGGTGGCGAGACCGTAGAGGTACTCGTCCATCTCGGCCGGTTCGTAACAGCTCACCGCGGAGGAACGGCCGACCCCGCGCGGGTCGAAGCCGACGACGTCGAAACCGGCCTGCAGCTTCGCATCCGTCGCGTAGTCGAGGGAATCCTTCACGAACTCGTAGCCGGAGCCGCCGGGACCGCCGGGGTTGACGAGCAGGGAGCCCACCCGGGTTCCCGTGGCCGGATGCCGCACCAGCGCCAGGTCGACCGTCTCGCCGCTGCCCGGGTCGGCCCAGTCGAGCGGCGCCGAGGCCGTGGTGCACTGCAGGCCGTCGTCGCAGTCGGACCATTTCAACACCTGGTTGTAGAACGGTTCAAGGTCGGCGTCGACCTTCTCCCCGGTCGGGACCGACGTGGTGGGCGCCTGCTCCGGCAGGAACAGCGGCACGCAGCCGCTGAGTCCCAGGGTGAGCACCAGGGCCAGAGCGGTGGCCCTGGCGCGCACCGACAGGGTGCGCACGCGAGTTCGTCTGGTCAACGGATTCCCCTTTTCTGGGACACTGATTGCTGGGACATCGATTTCTGGGACCTCGTCTCGGTCATCGGCGGATCGCCGACACGAGCATGGCTTCGAGGGCCAGCGCCGGCGCCACGTTCGATTCGATCCGCTGCCGGGCCTGCGCGATCGCGTCCAGGGTGAACAGCGTCGCCGCGGGCGCACAGGCGGATCCCGCCGCCCGCACCTCGGTCAGGAGTGCCCGGTTGATGACGCTGGTCTCCCGACCGAGCTGCACCATGATCACGTCGCGGTACAGCGAGGTGAGGTCGACCAGGATGCGGTCGATCCCGTCGCGGAGGCTGCGCGTGGCCCGCCGCTTCTGGTCGTCTTCGAGCGCCTTGATCTGGCTGCGCAGGCCGGGCGGCACCGACTGTCCCGGTTCGACGCCCAGGGAGCGCAGCACGCCCTCGCGCTCGGCGGCGTCGCGTTCGAGGGTGATCGCCTTCGCGTCGTCGCCGGCGATGGCGAGCAGCCGGGCGGCCGCGTTCACGGCCGCCGACACCCCACGGATGCCAAGGGCCGCCCGCAGGGTCTCCTCGCGCCGCGCCCGCGCCTCGGGGTTCGTCGCCAGGCGGCGGGCCATGCCGATGTGGCTCTGCGCCTCCCGCGCCGCCCGTTCGGCGGTGGCCCGGTCGACGCCGTCCCGGGTCACGAGCAGCTCGGCGACGTCGTCGACGCTCGGCACGCGCAGCCGCACCGACCGCACCCGGGACCGGATCGTGGGCAGCAGGTCGGCCTCGCTGGGGGCGCAGAGGATCCACACGGTGCGCTCCGGCGGTTCCTCCAGGGCCTTGAGCAGAACGTTCGAGGTGCGCTCGACCATGCGGTCGGCGTCTTCGACGACGACCACCCGGTAGCGGCCCACCGACGGCGAGTATTGCGAGCGCTTCACGGCCTCTTTGACCGCGTCCATCTTGATGATGACGCCCTCGGTGGAGAGCACGGTCAGGTCGGGATGCGTGCGGGCGTCGACCAGGCGGCGGGCGTTCTCGTCGCCGGCTCCGGTGCCGGGGCTGAGCAGGGCGGTCGCGAAGGCGAACGCGAGGTTGGAACGGCCCGAGCCGGGCGGCCCGGTGATCAACCAGGCGTGCGTCATGGCCGACCCGGCGCGCGCCTCGGCGTCTCCCCCACCCGGACGTTCGGCCGCGGCGCGGAAGATCGCGATCGCATCCGCCTGACCCGTCAGGCCATCCCATACAGTCATCGGACCAGAGTACCTTTCGTCGGTGACAGCGGGCTTAGAGCCCGTGCATCTCCGCCGGCGGAGCGCCGTGCCCGGGATTAGAACCAATTCGACGGAGATTTTGCCGAAATCGTCCGGTTTAGAGCCGAAAACGGGATCGAAGGGCAAAATCTCCGTCGAATTCGTTAGGGACGCCGTCTCTCGAGCAGTGCGGCGACCCGGTCCCGGATGACGGCGGCGATCTCCGCCACCGGCCGTGCGGCGTCCACGACCAGGAACCGCTCCGGCTCGGCGGCGGCCAGGGCGAGGAACGCGGCGCGCACCCGGCGGTGGAAGTCGTTCTTCTCCGCCTCGAGCCGGTCGAAGGGTTTGTTCTCGGCGTCGAGCCGACCGCGCGCCACGGCCTCGTCGAGGTCGAGCAACACGGTCAGCGCGGGCAGCAGCCCCTCCGCCGCCCAGAGCGACAGATCGCGCACCTCGGTGGCGTCGAGCACCCGCCCGGCGCCCTGGTAGGCGACGGATGAGTCCAGGTAGCGGTCCTGGATCACCACGTCGCCGCGGGCGAGCGCCGGCCGCACCGCGGTGGCGATGTGCTGGGCCCGATCGGCGGCGTAGAGGAGCGCCTCGGCGCGAGGCGCGATCTCACCGCGGTGGTGCAGCACGATCTCCCGGATGGCGACGCCGACCTCCGTGCCGCCGGGCTCGCGGGTGCGCAGCACCCTGCGCCCGCGCTGCTCGAGCCAATCGGAGAGGAGCTGCGACTGGGTCGTCTTGCCGCACCCGTCACCGCCCTCGAGGGTGATGAAGACCCCGGCCGGAACGTCTCCGCCGACCGCCTCGGGGACGTCGGCGGACGTGGGTTCACCGGGCGTTGGTTGTGCGGTCACTACTTGTGCATTCACTGGTTCGGCGGGCACTGGTTCTGCGGTCACGACTGCGAGGAGCGCTGTGCAGCCGCCTTCGCGGCCGCGGTGGCAGCCCGGGTCGCCGCAGCCTTGGCCGCGGTCGCGGCCTTCTGGGCCGGGGTGCGCTGGGCCCGCACCGTCGTGGTGGCGCCCGACGGGGTCGGCTTCTTGGCGGCCGTCTTCCGGGCCGGGGCCTTCTTCACCGCCGCCTTCTTCACGGGCGCCTTCTTCACCGCCGCCTTCTTCGCCGGGGCCTTCTTCGCGGGGCCCTTCTTCACGGCCGGACCCTTGGCGCGCTTGTCGGCGAGCAGCTGCACGGCACGGTCGTAGTCGACCTCCTCCACCGTCTCGGCCTTCGGGATGGTGGCGTTGGTCTCGCCGTCGGTGACGTAGGCGCCGAACCGGCCGTCCTTGATCTTGATCGCCTTGCCGCTCTCGGGGTCGGGCGTCTCGAACTCCTTGAGCGCGCTCGACGCCCGCCGGGCGCCGTACTTGGGCTGGGCATACAGCTCGATCGCGCCGGGCAGGTCGATCTCGAAGATCTGGTCTTCGCTGGTCAGCGACCGGGTGTCGACGCCCTTCTTGAGGTACGGGCCGAACTTGCCGTTCTGGGCCGTGATCTCCGCGCCAGTCTCCGGGTCGATGCCGACCACGCGCGGTAGGGCGAGCAGGTGCAGCGCGGTGTCGAGGTCGATCGTGGCCAGGTCCATCGTCTTGAACAGCGAAGCCGTGCGGGGTTTCACCGCGGCGACCTTCTTCGCCGGGGCCTTGCGCTTGGGCTTCGCGGCCACGGCCGTGGCCGTCGCCTTCGTCGTGGAGGCGGCCTCGGCGGCGGCCGAATCGGCGAGCAGGGTGACCTCGCCGGTGACCGGGTCGATGGTCTCGCCGGGTTCGACGACCTCGGGCTCGGGCTCCAGCTCGGTGACGTAGGGGCCGAACCGGCCGTCCTTGGCCACGATGCGCTTGCCGTTCTCCGGGTTCTCGCCGATGACGCGGTCGGTGATGACCGGCGCGTCGATGAGTTCGCGGGCCTTCGCCGGGGTCAGTTCGTCGGGGGCCAGGTCCGGCGGGATGTTCACCCGGCGCGGCGGGGCATCCGGTGCCGCATCAGGGTCCTGGACCTCGAGGTAGGGGCCGTACTTGCCGATGCGCAGGGTGATGTCGTCGCCGATGGGCATCGAGTTGACCTGGCGGGCGTCGATCTCACCGAGGTTGTCGATGACCTGCCGCAGGCCGCGGTGCTTGTCGGAGCCGAAGTAGAAGCTGGTCAGCCAGTCCACCCGGTCGGCCTTGCCGTCGGCGATGCGGTCGAGGTCGTCTTCCATCTCGGCCGTGAAGTCGTACTCGACCAGGTCGGAGAAGTATTCCTCGAGCAGGCGAACGACGGAGAAGGCGATCCAGTTGGGCACCAGCGACTGGCCGCGCGGGGTGACGTAGCCGCGCTCGGTGATCGTGGAGATGATCGACGCGTAGGTCGAGGGGCGGCCGATGCCGAGCTCCTCGAGCTTCTTGACCAGGCTCGCCTCGGTGTAGCGGGCGGCCGGAGTGGTCTCGTGGCCCTTGGCCTCCACCTCGAGCAGGGTCAGCTTCTGACCCTCCTCGAGCGGCGGCAGCTTGGATTCGGTGGCGTCGGTGGGCGCGTTGCGCTCCTCGTCACGGGACTCCTCGTAGGCCAGCATGAAGCCGCGGAACGTGATCACGGTGCCGCTGGCGGCGAACTCGGCGAGCGCCCCGGATGCGGCGGGGTGCGTCGACGCGCCGGTCGGTCCGGCCGCGATGGTGACCGACGCCGTCGAACCGGTCGCGTCCGCCATCTGCGAGGCGACGGTGCGCTTCCAGATCAGGTCGTACAGCTTGAAGTCGTTGCCGCGCAGAGTGGAGGCGAGCGACGGAGGGGTGCGGAACGTGTCGCCGGACGGGCGGATGGCCTCGTGCGCCTCCTGCGCGTTCTTACTCTTGCCCTTGTACAGGCGGGGCTTGTCGGGCACGGTCTCAGGGCCGTAGAGCGCCGACGCCTGGGTGCGTGCGGCCGTGATCGCCTGCTGCGACAGCGACGGCGAGTCGGTTCGCATATAGGTGATGTACCCGTTTTCGTAGAGCGACTGGGCCACGCTCATGGTCTGGCGGGCGGTAAAGCGTAGCTTGCGGGCGGCTTCCTGCTGCAGGGTCGAGGTGGTGAAGGGCGCGGCTGGGCTGCGACGGTAGGGCTTGGCGGCCACCTTGGTCACGGTCAGGGCGACCGACGGTTCCTTCAGGGCGGTCGCCAAGGCGAGGGCGGATGCCTCGTCGAGCGTGACCGCCGTCACCTTCGGCTTGAGCCGGCCGAGGTCGTCGAAGTCGCCGCCGGAGGCGATGCGCTCGCCGTTCAGGCGCACGAGCTTGGACTGGAACGCGGCATCGGTCGTCGAGGTGCCGGGGGCGAGCTGTGCGATCAAGTCCCAGTAGCCGGCGGACACGAACGCGAGGCGCTCGCGTTCGCGCTCGACGACGAGGCGGGTCGCCGCGGACTGGACGCGTCCGGCGGACAGTCCGGGGCCGACCTTGCGCCAGAGCACCGGGGAGATCTCGTAGCCATAGATTCGGTCGAGGATGCGCCGGGTCTCCTGCGCGTCGACGAGGGCGGTGTCGAGGTCGCGGGTGTTGTCCTTCGCCCGAAGGATCGCTTCCTTGGTGATCTCGTGGAAGACCATGCGCTTGACCGGGACCTTGGGCTGCAGGACCTGCAGCAGATGCCAGGCGATGGCCTCGCCTTCGCGGTCCTCATCAGTTGCGAGCAGGAGTTCGTCGGCGTTCTTCATGGCCCGTTTGAGTTCGGCCACGGTCTTCTTCTTTGCGTCGGACACGACGTAGTACGGCTCGAAGCCGTTCTCCACGTCGACCGAGAACTTGCCGAGCGGGCCCTTTTTCAATTCGGGCGGCAGGTTCTTGGGCTCGATCAAGTCGCGAATGTGGCCGACCGAGGACAAGACCTCGTAGCCGTCGCCCAGATAGGCGGCGATCGACTTCATCTTCGTCGGCGATTCGACAATGACCAGCTTCTTAGTGCCTGGCACCAGACTCCTCTTTATAGGTACGGGTCCAAGTGGGCCATGGCACACCATACACACTGCAATATGGTGCCTGCCTAATCGAGCGCGCCGGGCGGGTCCATGGGGGGTTGCCACGCCTGCGCTGGTGGAGACAATTGGAGCATGGCTAATTCAGCGACGGGCACGTACACCGCGAAGCTCACGGACGGCCCCCTTCAAGGCAAGACAGTCACCACAGAATTCCTGGAATCCGGCGATCCGCGGCCGCGACTCGAGATCCCCGCCGACGGCAACAAGCGCTACCTTTACCTGCGCGGCTCCGGCCTCGAATTCGACTCTACCGAATCCCCGGAGCGGCCCACTGCCGTCGACTACCGGTATGTTGAGGCCCTCTTCGGCTGAGCCGCCTCTCCCCACCTTCCCGACGAGACCTCCCGTCGGTGCTGTCAGTCTCCCCGCCCGGCTGAAACGTGGTCAGCCGGCGGGGCCGCCGGGCGAGTCGGGCGGCCCCGCCCGCGCCTGGGCGACCAGTTCGAACCCGAGGTAGCCGCGCATCGCCGTCACGGACGAGATCAGCCCCTCCACCGTGCAGACGGTGACGGATGCCCCGTTCAACTTTGCGGCCTCGGCCGCTGCCGCGCACGGCACCCCGGCCACGGCGCCCGAGGCGGTGTCGGCGGCGGCGAGCGCAGCGGCATCCGCTGCCCCCTGCACCATCTGGCCGACCACCAGGGCGGCGAACAGCGGCAGCAGCACCGCCGTCAGGAGCACGACCGCACCCAGCACGCCGAGCATGAGCACCGTGCCCGAGCCGCGCTCGGGTGTTGACGCGCGCCGGGGCCTCACAGGCCGCCGCCCAGCGCGCAGGACCCGGCCCGGAGCGTGAGGCCGAAGGCCGCGAACGCGGCGAACGAGCTCGGTGCGCTCAGGTTCACGCAGACGAACTCGCCTCGGCGCTCGGGGGTCATCGAGGCCCCCTGCACCGCCTGCTGCACCAGCCCCGCGGCCCGGCCGACGCTGTCGCCGCGGGCGAGGGACCGGGCGGCGTCGGCCGCGGCATCCGTGAGGCGCACCTGCTGGCCGACCACCTGCAGGGCACCCAGGCAGATGGCGAGTACCAGCAGCACGGCGGGAACGACCGTCGCGAACTCGGCGGTGACGCTGCCGCGGTCGCAGTGGCCCGGGTCAGGGTCAGGGCCGGGGCCGGGGCCGGGGTCAGGCCGACGGCTACCCCACGGAGAGCGCACTGCGCACCAGCTCGGTGAGGATGCCGCGCACCTCGTCGCCGCGCAGGATGACGATCAGCAGGCCGGCGAATCCGACAGCGGCCATGGTGGCGACGGCGTATTCGGCGGTGGCCGCGCCCGTCTCGGCCCGCAGGCCGCACGGGAGCCTGAACCGGCCGGGACGAGGCAGCCGGGGTGCCGGCACCGCCCCGTGCAGGAAGTCGTGGCCGAACCCGGGAGAGTGGGCCGGTTGGGCGATCGGGTCGGCGGCAGAATCGGCGATCGGGTGGGTGGTCGGTTCCGGGGCGGAATCGGTGGTCGGTTCGATAGCGGGCATTCGTTCGTCTCCTTCTGGCGTCGAGCGACGCGGTGTGTGGGCGGCACGAGTGGTCTCAGACTGGCGCGGGCGAGGGCCGGATCACCGGGGCCCGGCGCACCGGCGCACAACTTCAGAAAACGAGCACTGTGGACGAGAGGACGGTCATCAGCAGAGGCAGGACTCCGATCAGCATGAACGCCGGCAGCACGCACACCCCGAGCGGGATCATCAGCGTGACCGCGAGGGTGGCGGCCCGGTGCTGGCCGTCGCTCCGGGCCTGCCGGCGCAGCTGGTCGGCCTCACTGCGCAACAGCTCCGCGGCGGGAACGCCGGCCCGCACCGACAGCGCGAGCACCCGGTCGATGGTGGCCGCCGAGTCCGCTCGGTGCAGGGCGAACCGCTGAGCCGCCGTATCGACCAGGGCCCGGGCGCGGTCGACCGAGCCGCCGCCGGTCATGGCGATGGCGGTGAGGTCCAGTTCGAGCCCGGGGGTCGGATCCCGCGCCCGGGCGGAGTGCACGAGCCGCCGGTTCCACTGGTCCGCCGCGAGCATCAGGGCGGTGCCGACGGCCAGGCAGGCCCAGCCGGGCGCGGTGAGGAACAGCGTCTGCAGCGTGTTGAAACCCAGCAGGCTGCCGAACAGCACCCCGACCACCGGCAGGAACGCGACCATCCGTGCCGTGGCACTCGGCCCGGCGAGCGCCACGGCAAGGTCGGCGTGTAGCTCGCCGAGTTGCCGGAAGGAGGACGCCAGTTGCCGCAGACAGCCGGCCAGCGGCGCCCCGGCCTGCGTCGCCACCTGCCAGGCTGCGGCGAGGCCCAGCCAGGCCGCGCCGATCTGGCCGCCGAGCGCGCGCGCCTCGACAGCCACGGCGTCGGCGATGTTGTCGCCGCGGCGGCCGGCGTCGGCCGCTGCCCGGATGATCCGCGACGCCGGGGAGGGCTGAGGCGGCGGGGTTGACCACGACTTCGACTTCGACTTCGACTTCGACGCGCGATTCGACGCGAGATTCGACAGGAGATTCGACGCGAACGCCAACCCCGACGTCGGTGGTCGCGACTCCTCGCCGCCGGGGTACGGGTCACCGGGTTCGAGGTAGGCCCACGCGGACGCCGGGGAGACGCCGGCGGCGAGAAGAACAGCGATGCGCTGCGTCACCTGCGCCACCTCCTCGATCGCCGGACTGGCCGGACCGTGCCCCCGCCCCCGCCTCACGCCGAGCCATCTGCCGCGTCTCAACCCGGACCTCCGGGCTCTCCGGTCTCGGCGGGCGCTGCGGCCCGCCGCCCACGGGCGCGGACCGGCGCGCCGGAGTCTTCCGGGGACGAGTTCCCCGCGCCGGAGTCTTCCCGCCCCGAGTCCTCCGGGGCCGCGGGTACCACCAGCAGCCGGTCCCGGGCGTCCAGCGCGAACCGGCCGAGCGGGGCGAGCCGGCGGCGGCCGTCGCGGCGCTCGAGGTGCAGCACCAGCCCGATCGCGCTGACCGCCTGTCGGGCCACGGCTTCCGGGCTCAGGCCGGCGAGGGCGCCGAGGGCCTCGAGCCGGGCAGGAACGTCCTGCAGGGAGTTCGCGTGCAGGGTACCGGCACCGCCGTCGTGGCCGGTGTTGAGGGCGGACAGCAGCTCCCGGATCTCGGCCCCCCGGCATTCGCCGAGCACGAGCCGGTCGGGGCGCATCCGTAGCGCCTCGCGCAGCAGGCTCTCCAGGCCGATCCGGCCGGCACCCTCGAGGTTGGGTTGCCGAGCCTCGAGCGCCACGACGTGGGGGTGGTCGATGCGCAGTTCGGCGACGTCCTCGATGGCCACGATGCGCTCGCCCGGCGGCGCTTCGCCCAGCAGCGCCGCGAGAAGGGTGGTCTTGCCGCTGCCGGCGGCGCCGGTGATGAGCAGGTTCTCACGCCGGTGCACGGCCGCGCGCAGTCGGTCGGCGACGGCGACGGATGCCTCCCCCACCCCGAACAGACCCGCGGCGTCGAGCGCGGCGAGGCTCAGTCGCTCGGCGCGAGGCAGCCGGATGGACAGCAGCGTGCCCGTGCTCGACGCCGGCGGCAGCACCGCATGCACCCGGATGCCGTCGGACAGTCGCACATCGACGCAGGGACTGGCCTCGTCGATGTGGCGCCCGCCGAGGGCGATCAGGCGCACCGCCAGCTCCCGCACGGCCGGTTCGGGGCAACTCCACCCCTGCTCGGGCAGCAGACCACGGCCGGCATCCACCCACAGCCCGGCGGCCCCGTTGACGAACAGGTCGGTGACCTCGCCGTCGGCGGCGAACGCGGCGAGCGGGCCCAGCCCGGACACGTCGAGAGGCCGGGCCGGCGGGGCACCCGGCGGGAGGACGCCGGGCGGGAGGGCACCCGGCGGGAGGACGCCCGGCGGAGGGGCATCCGTTCGGGTGGACGCAGACGCGCGATAGGTGGACGCAGGCGCGCGATAGGAGGGGACGGCGACGAACGGCTCGGGCATGCGCCGACGTTAGACCGGTGGTGTGGGCGGAAACCGCGGCGCGCGAGAGCCGAACGGAGTCCGGGCCACCGCTCGGCTGGGGAGGAGAGGCACAACACCCAACGACCGCCGGGCGAACCACCGGGACGAACCACCGGTTAAAAAAAGGGGGGCGGCACCTATTGGGGGGAACAGGTGCCGCCTCGGCAGTGCGCTGATTGGGGGGAACCAAACACACCGCAGGTCAAAACTTTCGTTCGGACGAGAGTCAATCTACAAGGGGAATTACAGATGCGCAAGTCCCCTATGTCCTCATAAATGAGGACACAGAACCGTCGGGCCTGATGAGACCACAATTGGGGGTGTGAACGCGCCGCAATTTCGCGCAACCTGAGCGGCGCATGCCGCCCTGTAGGGTTCAAGAGGGGGCTGGGTTAACGCGCCCGATACACGCAGCGATCGCAAAGGAGCGACATACGTATGAGCGTCAAGATCGATAACCTTCTCCACGAATCCCGCAGATTCCCGCCGACGCCGGAGTTTGCCGCACAGTCCATCGCCAAGCCACAGATCTATCAGGATGCCGCGGACGACCGCCTGAAATTCTGGGCTGATCAGGCTCGCGAGCTGCTGCACTGGCACAAGCCGTTCACCAAAACGCTGGACTGGACGAACCCGCCGTTCGCGAAATGGTTCGAAGACGGCGAACTCAACGTGGCCTGGAACTGCCTCGACCGGCACGTGCTCGCCGGCAACGGCGACCGCGTCGCGCTGCACTTCGAGGGCGAGCCCGGCGACTCCCGCGACATCACGTATGCCGAACTCACTGCCGAAGTGAAGCGTGCTGCGAATGTGCTGATAAAGCTCGGCGTCAACGCCGGAGACCGGGTCGCGATCTACCTGCCGATGATCCCGGAAGCGGTCATCTCGATGCTCGCCGTGGCCCGCATCGGCGCCGTGCACTCGGTCATCTTCGGCGGATTCAGCGCCGAGAGCCTCCGGTCGCGCATCGACGACGCCAGCGCCGTGCTCGTGATCACCGCCGACGGCGGCTACCGCAAGGGCAAGGCCTCCGCGTTGAAGCCGGCCGTCGACGCGGCCCTGGAGAGCGGCGAGACGACCGTGCGCAACGTGCTCGTGGTCAAGCGCACCGAGGGTTTCGTGGAGTGGTTCGACCGCGACCTGTGGTGGCATGACGAGCTCGCGTCGGTCGAAGCCGAGCACGAGGCGCTGGGCTTCCCGGCCGAGAACCCGCTGTTCATCCTCTACACGTCCGGCACCACCGGCAAGCCCAAGGGCATCCTGCACACCACCGGCGGCTACCTCACCCAGGCGGCCTTCACCCACAAGAACGTGTTCGACCTGCACCCCGAGACGGATGTCTACTGGTGCACCGCCGACGTCGGCTGGATCACCGGCCACAGCTACGTGGTCTACGGCCCGCTCGCCAACGGCGCCACCCAGGTGCTCTTCGAGGGCACCCCGGATTCCCCGCACCCCGGCCGGTGGTGGGAAATCGTCGAGAAGTACAAGGTGAGCATCCTGTACACGGCGCCCACGGCCATCCGTACCTTCATGAAGCTGGGACGCCAGATTCCGCAGGGCTTCGACCTGACCAGCCTGCGCCTGCTCGGTTCGGTGGGCGAGCCCATCAACCCGGAGGCGTGGATGTGGTACCGCGAGGTCATCGGCGGCAACGTCGCGCCCGTGGTCGACACCTGGTGGCAGACCGAGACCGGGGCGATCATGATCTCCGCCCTGCCCGGTGTGACCACAACCAAGCCCGGGTCGGCGCAGAGCCCGATCCCCGGCGTCGTGATCGACGTGCTCGACGACGAGGGCAACCACGTGGGCCGCGACAACGGTGGCCTCCTCGTAGTGACCGAACCGTGGCCGTCGATGCTGCGCGGCATCTGGGGTGACCCGGAGCGCTTCAAGGAGACGTACTGGGAGAAGTTCGGTTCGGAGAACCCGCGCTACTTCGCCGGCGATGGCGCCCGCCTCGACCGTGACGGCGAGATCTGGCTGCTCGGCCGGGTCGACGACGTGATGAACGTGTCAGGACACCGCCTGTCGACGGCCGAGATCGAGTCGTCGCTCGTGGCGCACCCGATGACCGCCGAGGCGGCCGTCGTCGGGGCGCACGACGACATGACCGGCCAGGCCGTGGTGGCGTTCGTCATCATCAAGTACAGCCACCTGGAGGAGTCCTCGCACGAGGACATCCAGACCGTGCTGCGGGCGCACGTGTCCCAGCAGATCGGTGCCATCGCCCGGCCCCGGCAGATCTACATCGTGAGCGAGCTGCCGAAGACGCGCTCGGGCAAGATCATCCGGCGTCTGCTGCAGGATGTCGCGGAGGGCCGCGAGGTCGGCGACACCACCACCCTGGCCGACACCTCGGTGATGACGGCGATCGTCTCCACCCTGAAGTAGCCCTCTCCTCACCAACTCGACGGAGATTTTCGCAAAAACCGGCCCACAACATCCGTTTGGGCCCGTTTGAGTGAAAATCTCCGTCGAATTCGTTCGCGCGTCAGGAGATCAGGCGCGGCAACGCGTCAGGCGATCAGGCGGTCAGTGTCAGGCGATCAGCGTCAGGCGATCAGCGTCAGGCGGTCAGTGTCAGGCGATCAGCGTCAGGCGATCAGCGTCAGGCGAAGGAGACGATGAGCTCCAGCTCGACCGGGGAATCCAGCGGCAGAACGGCGACGCCGACGGCCGAGCGGGCGTGCACGCCCCGGTCCCCGAAGATCTCACCGAGCACCTGTGAGGCACCGTTGACGACACCGGGCTGGCCGGTGAACGACGGGTCGGATGCGACGAAACCGGTGACCTTGACGACCTGCGTGACGCGGTCGAGGGACCCGATCACGGCCTGGATGGCGGCGAGCGCATTGAGCGCGCACTGCCGGGCGTAGTCGTGGGCGTCGGCGGCCGGCACGAGGCCGTGTCCGTCGCCGACCTTGCCGGTGGCCGGCAGGGCCCCCGAGACCATCGGCAGCTGGCCGCTGGTGAACACCAGCGAGCCGGACACGACGGCCGGCACGTACGTCGCCACGGGCGGCACGACGCTCGGCAGCTCGATGCCGAGTTCAGCCAGACGGGCGTCGATCTGCGACACGGCTCAGGCTCTTTCGGTGGCGACGGGACGCTTGAGGTAGGCGACGAGCCCACCCTCCGGTCCGGGAACGACCTGCACGAGTTCCCATCCCTCCGAGCCCCAATTGTTCAGAATGGCAGCTGTGTTGTGAATCATCAGCGGCGTCGTGAGGTACTCCCAGGCAGGCATATGGCTCCGATTCAGGCGGTTATTCAGATTTGTCAATTAGTCTCAAGTGTATGTCTGCCAAAAATCGTACGGTTAGTGGAGCGCTCGGCGGGCTCCTGGGTTTCGTTGGGATGAGCGCCGTCGCCGGCATCCTCGTCGCCGCTGCTGTAACTCCCGCTTTGGCCCTCTCCGGCATGACGGCCACGAACACGATCAACATGTTCGAGAGCCTGCCCGACTACCTTGCGATCGACCAGCTGGCGCAGAAGAGCAACATCTACGCCACCAACAGTGACGGCAGCACCATGCTCTTGGCCTCGTTCTATGACCAGAACCGCGTCGAAGTCGAGTGGGATGCGATCAGCCCGTTCGTCAAGGATGCCGCGATCGCCGGCGAGGACCCCCGTTTCTACGAGCACGGCGGCATCGACCTCGAGGGAACCGTCAAGGGTGTCGTGAGCACCGTGGCCACCGGCGACGCGCGCGGTGGATCCTCGATCACCCAGCAGTACGTCAAGAACGTGCAGGTGCAGAAGTGCGAGGCCCTGGCCGACGAAGAGAAGCGCATGAGCTGCTACGACCTCGCCACGGAAACCACTCCCGACCGCAAGCTCAAGGAGATGCGCCTCGCCATCGGCGTGGAGAAGCAGTACGCGAAAGATGACATCCTTCGCCAATACCTGAACATTACCGGCTTCGGCGGCACGGTCTACGGCATCGAGTCGGCCGCCAACTACTACTACAACACCAGCGCCGCGGGCCTGACTCTGGCACAGGCAGCAAGCCTGGTCGCGATCGTGAACAACCCGGTCAAGTTCCAGCTCGACAACCCGGAGAGCGAAACCAACGGCGTCGCCAACGGGTATGCCGCCAACAAGGAGCGCCGCGACTACATCCTGGGCGAGATGCTCAAGTACCAGAAGATCACCCAGGAAGACTATGACGCCGCCATAGCCACCGTGATCGAACCGACCATCACGGAGCCGAGCACCGGCTGCGCCACGGCCGGCGGCAGCGCATACTTCTGCGACCTGGTCGTCAACACCCTCCAGAACGACCCGACCTTCGGCGAGGACGCAGTCACCCGCATGGCCAACTTCCGGCGCGGTGGCTACGAGATCTACACCACGCTCGATATCGACCTGCAGATCGCCGCCGAGGGCACCATGAAGAAGCACGTGCCGAAGCAGTATGGGGATTGGGACGTGGGTGGCGTGATCACCAGCGTCGAGGTGGGCACCGGCCGGGTGTTGGCCATGACCCAGAACAAGGATTACAGCCAGGATCCGGCGGTCACCGAGAACAACGCGGATTACACCGGAATCAACTACAACACCAACTACAACGAGGGTGGCTCGCTGGGGTTCCAGCCCGGCTCGACCTACAAGGTCTTCACCCTGGCCGAGTGGCTGACCCAGGGGCACACGCTCAACGAGCGGGTCGACTCCCGCGTCAAGAGCAACTGGGGCGTCTTCAAGAACAGCTGTGAGGGCAACCAGAGCTACGCCTTCGCCCCCAAAAACGACGCGAACGAGTCCGGCAGCAACTACAGCGCGCTGCAGTCGACGATCACCTCGATCAACACCGGATTCATCGGGATGGCGAAGAAGCTGGATCAATGCGGCATCGCCAAGACGGCCGAAGCCTTCGGTGTGGGCCGCGCCGACCTTGAGCCGCTGGACCAGGGGCCGTCGGCTGTGCTCGGGACCAACGAGGTCGCCCCGCTGAGCATGGCCATCGCCTTCGCCGGAATCGCCAACAACGGCCTCAGCTGCAGCCCGATCGTGATCGACCGGATCGTCGGCGGCGACGGCACCGATATGACTCCACCGAAGACAAAGTGCACCCAGGCGGTCACCCCGGAGGTCGACGCCGGCATGACCTACGCCATGCAGAAGGTCATGACCGAGGGAACCGCACGCGCGTCAAATGCCGCAACGTCCCCGAAAGTGCCGATGATCGGCAAGACCGGAACCACCGACGGCAATAAGGACACCTGGATGAGCGGCGCGAGTAGCAAGGTCGCCACCGTGGTCGGCGTCGTCAGCGTCACCGGGGACATCAACCAGCGGCTGGTGGACGATTGGGCGGGCGGCACGGCCGCCACTGCTCGTCACCGCATGTGGCCGGAGGTGATGAGTGTCGCGAACGCGAAGTACGGCGGAGACGCCTTCGCCGAGGCATCCAACAAGGTTCTTCAGACCGTTCAGATTCAGGTCCCCGACCTGCGCGGCAAGTCGATGAGCGAGGCCACCTCCACCCTGACCGGGGCCGGCTTCGACGTGGTCGACGGCGGCGCGACCGACTCCGAGATGCCCACCGGTACCGTGGCGCGCACCGACCCGGCCGGCGGCTCCAGCGCCAGCCGCGGCTCGACCGTGACCGTCTACTCCAGCAACGGCGCCCTCAAGATCGTGCCCGACGTCGTGGGCAAGACCGAAGCCGAAGCCAATTCCACACTGCAGGGCTTCAGCGTCGCCAAGCAGGAGCAGGACGTCACCGATCCGAAGCAGGTCGGCACGGTGCTCGCGATGACGCCGACCGCCGGCAGCGGCGCCGCCGCGGGCAGCGCCGTCACGATCGTGGTCGGCAAGCTCGCCGCCGGCGTCGCACCGGGCGCCCAACCGAACAATAACGGCAACGGCAACGGCGGGGGCAACGGATGACCCGCGCCAGCGTCGCGGGCTCCGCCCTGGCCGTTAGCGTCGGGGCGGTAGCCGCTGCCGGCGTCGCCGCGTTCGCCTGGGGCTCCCTCGTGGAGCGCCGCATGTTCACCCTCCGCGAGGTTGCCGTTCCGGTGCTCGCGCCGGGATCCGCCCCGATCAAGGTACTGCACCTCTCCGACCTGCACATGGCCCCGTGGCAGCGGGACAAGCAGGAGTGGGTGCGCGGCCTGGCCGATCTCGAGCCTGACCTCGTCGTGAACACCGGCGACAACCTCGGCCACGCCGACGGCATCTCCGGAATCGAGTACGCCCTGGAGCCCTTCCGCGGTATCCCGGGAATCTTCGTCAACGGATCCAATGACTACTACGGTCCGATGCTGAAGAATCCGCTGGCGTATTTCGGCGCCCCGTCGCTGCTGCGCACGGCACTGCACGAGAAGCTCGACATCGACCACCTGCACCGCGTGTTCGCCGACCTCGGCTGGCTCGACCTCGACAATGCGGCCGCCGCACTCGACATCAACGGCACCCACCTGGAACTGTTCGGAGTGGACGACCCGCACGTCGGGTTTGACCGCCTCGACTTGATCACCCGGGCCATCGACGACCTGCGCGCGAGCGACCCGCTGTCGGAGGAGCACTGGCCTGACCCGGAAGTGGCTTCCCCGCCGCGATCGACGCTCACCGTGGGTGTCGCCCACGCTCCCTACCAACGCGTGCTGAACTCCTTCGTCAACCACGGCGCCCAGCTGATCCTGGCCGGGCACACGCACGGCGGGCAGGTGTGCGTGCCCCGGTACGGCGCCCTCGTCACCAACTGCGACATCCCGCGCAAGCAGGTGAAGGGGCTCAGCCTCTGGGACTCCGGCCTGCACACGTCCTATCTGAACGTGTCCGCGGGGCTCGGCACGTCGATCTACGCGCCGGTGCGGTTCGCCTGCGCGCCGGAGGCGACTCTGCTGACGCTGACGGCGGCGTAGGTCTCGGATGGCTCGGCGCCGGATGGTCGAGGTAGCGCATCCGGGGGGTTATACTTGACAAGGCTTACGGGCCATCGGGGTATGGCGCAGCTTGGTAGCGCGCGTCGTTCGGGACGACGAGGTCGCAGGTTCAAATCCTGTTACCCCGACAGATTCACAAAACCCTCACTCTTCGGCGTGGGGGTTTTGTAGTTGGCACGGCCAGCCTGGCGGGGCCGGAAGCGCGAGAGGATCTTGTCATGACCGATTCCAGCCCGGACGCCCCCGCACCCGCCGCCATCCCGCGGCACGCCTGGCAGGCCCTGATCGTGCTGCTGGCCGGCATGTTCATGGCGCTGCTCGACACCACGATCGTGAACGTGGCGCTTCCGACCATCCGTACCAGCCTGGACGCCTCGGAGGCCACGCTCTCCTGGATCATCTCCGGCTACGCGCTCGCCTTCGGGATAGCGCTGATCCCCGCCGGACGGCTGGGCGACCGCATCGGCCACAAGTGGGTCTTCTTCACCGGTCTGCTACTGTTCACCCTGGCCAGCCTCGCCTGCGGGCTCGCGCAGAACGACCTGCAGCTGATCATCGCGCGGGTCGTGCAGGGGCTCGCCGGCGGCATGTTCGTGCCGGCCGTGACCGCGGTGATCCAGCTCCTGTTTCCACCCATCGCCCGCGGCAAGGCGTTCGCGATCATGGGCACGGTCATCGGCGTCTCCACGGCGCTCGGCCCGATCGTCGGCGGCCTGATCATCGAGGCCTTCGGCGACGAGAACGGATGGCGCCTGGTCTTCTGGGTCAACCTGCCGATCGGTATCGTCGCCCTCGTCGCGGCGGCGATCCTGCTCCCGGCCGGCTCCGAACGCGCTCCGGGCACCACGAGCGGCGGCATCGACTGGGTGGGCCTGGTGCTGATCTCCACGGGGCTCGTGGCGCTGCTCGTTCCACTAATCGAGGGTGAAGACCGGGGCTGGCCGCTCTGGACCTACCTGACCCTCGCCGCGGGCGCACTTTTGATCGTGGCGTTCGGCTTCTGGGAGGTCGCCTACACCCGGTGGGGCAAGAGCCCGCTGGTGCCACCGAAGCTCTTCCGGCATCCGGCGTTCACCGGCGGCATTGTGCTCGCACTGGTCTATTTCGCGGCGTTCACCAGCATCTTCTTCACCATTTCGATTCTCTGGCAGGCTGGGCTCGGGCACACCGCCCTCGAGTCGGGGCTGGTGTCGATCCCGTTCGCGATCGGCACCATCATCGGCGCCTCGCAGAGCAACCGGCTGGCGCAGCGACTTGGCCGCACCGTTCTGGTGATCGGCGTATCCCTGGTCACCGTAGGCCTGCTCTGGATCTGGCTCGCCCTGCTCCTGATCGGCCCTGAGATCACCAACTGGGTTTTGCTGCCGCCGCTGTTGATCGCAGGCCTCGGCAGCGGGTTTTTCATCGCGCCGAACGCCCAGTTCATCGTGGCGACCGTGGACCGCTCCGAGGCAGGCGCGGCCAGCGGCGTGGTCGGCGTCATGCAGCGGATCGGCAGCGCCGTGGGCATCGCCGTGATCGGCAGCGTCTTCTTCGGCACCCTGGTCGTGGCCGGCCCCGGCGCGGAGGCCGTCGCCGCCGGCTTCACCGACAGCGCCACCGCGGCCATGGGCGTGAGCGCCGCGTTCAGCGTGCTGGCGCTGCTGCTCGTGTTCGTTCTGCCGAAGCGGGTGTCGGCCGGGCCGTAGGGCCCGGTGCGCGGGTCACTCTCGACCGGAATGGGAACTGTCGGCGGTGGACATCCTTCGGCTCAGAGCGTATTTGCGAGCCCCCGCGCGCGGACGCGTCTACGGTGGATAGATCGACAGTGTTGCGGTCAGGTCCCGGCGCCGTCGGTTTGCCGACCGTGACGTACCGGGGGCGAGACATGACAGACTCGAGCCGCACTCCCCCGCAAGCATCATCGGGCCCTGCCGCGGCGGGCGGAGCCGCACACCCCCGGATTCGTCGATCGGCGCCCTGGCTCATGCTGGTCTATCTGATCGCACTGGCCTTTATCGCGTTCTGGCCGGTCCCGGTCGACCGGGACGCCCACGACTCCCTGCTGGCCGTCCTCGACTGGCTGCAGGTTCACGGCGCTCCGGCCTGGGTGGGGTACCGCCTGGTCGAATTCGTCGCCAACATCGCATTGTTCGTTCCGGTCGGCCTGTTCGTCACGATCATGACCGGGGCGCGCGGGTGGTGGCTGGCCGTGATGGTCGGGTTCGCGGCGAGCTGCACGATCGAGCTCGGACAGCTCATCTTCAATCCGGACCGGTTCGCCACGGTGTCCGACGTGATCGCGAACACGGTCGGCACCGCTGTCGGAGCTGCGCTCGGGCTGGTTCTGCTGCGCGGCGGCCGCGCGCGCTGACGGGGGCGCCCGTCGGGCTGCCGGGCTGGCTGGCTGCCGGGCTGCCGGGCTACTGGACCGGCTGCCGGCCCGGCTTTCCCGAGTCAGCCACCCGCTGGCGTGCACGACTCCCGCAAACTCCGGCGGGTGAGCCCAATTCACAACCGGCCCTGCAGCAGCAAATGGCAGGAGTTACGCACGCTGCTGCACTGGCCGCCGCCCTCGTGCGGGGCTAATTCAGGAGATCTAGGCTGGATGCCCGGCACAGCCCCGAAATGCAGGGGAAACGGATGACGGTGGCCAGGTTTCTCCTGAGTTCGCACCGGAGCTGGGCGAGAGTAAGGAGCCGGCCAACGATGAAGAGCCCGGGACGGCGCTATCCGAGGGTCTGGGGTTCCGGCCGGTAGGCGCTCAGGGTGTCGGTCTGGAACCCCTGCTTCACGGCGGCGAGCCCTGCCCAGTCCACGTTCACGATCGACTGGCCGTCGTCTGATGTTCCCGTTCCGTCGGTCGGCATCGTGAAGAATGTGACCTGCGGCTCCCTCACCTCGCGCAGCCCCCAGGCCAGTGCGGTCAGGTAGGCGGAATCGAAGCCCTCATCCACGGCGAGGAAAGGCGTGACCGTCTCCAGCAGACCCGACGTCCTCACCGGATCGGCGAGCACGGACTTGTGCATCATCGCCGAGAGCAGACTCTTGATGATGAGTTGCTGGTTTCGCACCCGCTGAAAGTCGCCATCCTGGAACGCATACCGCTCCCGCGCGAACGCGATGGCCTCCGCGCCGGTCAGGTGTTGCAAACCCTCATCGAAGAAGCGCCCCTTGAGGTGATAGGAGTCGAAACCGATCGGGTTGTTGATGTCGACGCCGCCGAGGGCATCCGTCACCTGTTCGAACCCGGAGAAATCAACCACGGCCACGTGATCAATGCGAGTGCCGAGCAGGTTCTCCACGGTCTGCACGGCCAGCGGCACGCCGCCCCAGGAGAGCGCGGCGTTGATCTTCGCCTGCCCGTGCCCGGGAACCTCGACCCAGCTGTCGCGCAGGATCGACATGACGAAGAGGTTCTTGCGATCGGCCGGCACGTGCACCACCATCATGGTGTCCGACCGCTCGCCACGGATGTCGGCGAGGTCCTTCCCCGTGGCGCCGCGGGTGTCCGATCCGAGCAGCAGGATATTCTGCGCCTGCCCGGCGGGCACCGCGTCCAGGGCCGCGGACGGGTCGACGGGGGCCGGGGCATCCGTTGCGGCAGCATCCGTTGCTATAGCGCCCGGTGCGGTAGTGCCCGGTGCGGCCCGCGGGCGGGTAGCCTCGTCGGGGAAAGCGTTCGAGATCTTCTCGGTGCCACTGTCGAAGGCGCGGGTCAAGGTGAACGCGTAAATGCCGACCGCTGCGATCGTGACCAGCGCAACCGTGACGAACACAACCAGGGCAATGCGCCAGGGGTGACGTTTGGTCGGCGCTTCATACGCCGGGTCGGGGGTTTTGTGGCGCAGGCCGTTGGTTCCGTTCGGCATTCGGGTTGCCTCCTGTGACCGCTCGCGAGAACGGTGTCGACAACATAGCCCGGTCGTTCCTCACGGGATATGAGAGTTCCACGCCGGGCTCGTGTGCGCGGGGAGTCAGGAGCGCTGCCGGGGAGGTCAGGCGCGTTCAGGGGCGCGCGGCGGCATCCGTCAGCTGGGGAATCAGCGTTTCGAGGAACGCGGCCGTGTCCTCCCAGCCCTCCACGGCCACGCACTCGACGCCGAGGGCCTTGACCGGGTAGTCGTTGCCGTTCTCGTCGAGACGGTCGCCGACGAACAGCATGTCGTCGAGGGGCACACCGGTGAGGGCGGCAAGCTTGAGCATGCCGTAGGCCTTGTCGATGCCGCGGCGGGTGATATCGACCGACGTGGACCCGCCCGAGCGCACCTCGAGCTCGGGCAGCAGCACCTGAACGGCTTCGCGCAGGGTGTTCTTCTTCTCCCCCGTCGGGTCCCATGCTGCTTTGGCCGCCACCGGAGCAGCCTGGCCGAGGGCGGAGAAGGTGATCTGCGAGCCGCGGTCTTCGAGGATCGGACCCCAGGTGTCACTCTCCCAATAACCCAGCGAACGCGCGGAAGCCTCGACGGCGGCGAGGGCATCCGTCTTCTCGTCGTCGGTCAGGTATTCGGCGTAGATTTGAGTCCAGGATCCCTCGGCGTGCCGGTAGTACTGGGTGCCGCAGGTGGGCATGAGGTGCAGGCGCGAGAGGATGTCCTCACTCACGGTGTCGAGGTTGTCGATCAGCTGCATGTGGAACTGGGAGATCTGCCCGCCGGAGATCACGCACACGTCGACGACGCCGAGCAGGCTGACCATGAGTTCCGCCATGCGCGGGTCCAGCGGCGACTTGGATGCGGCGAGCGTGTCATCGAGATCGAAGGCAACCAGGCGGGGAAGTGTCGTCATGTGGGGTGTGTTTCCTTTGTGTCGACTCGGGGCCGTAGTCGTGGCCCGGAGCTTGACGTCACCCATGCGCGACGCCCTCGAAAAGTGTACAGCGGGGGCTCGGCGGCGAGCAGGGGCGGAGTGTGGGGCGGGTTTCGGGGCAACGGATGCCGCAGCGGAGGGCGTGGGGCACGCGGGGCGGGCGCGCGGGGCGGACGTGGCGGCGGGCGTGGGGGTGGCCCTGACCCCGTCGAGTGGACACCTCACAAGAGAGAATGTTCACTATGGCAAGATCACGTCGGGACTTCACCCCTGAGTACAAAGACGAGGCCGTGAAGCTGG